>DASVUA010000914.1:0-6541 GCA_036387295.1 Thermoanaerobaculia bacterium
CGCGACCGCGAAGCTGGCCGTCGCGCCGGGCGACGTGCTCTACACCTACGTCCTCATCGATCCCTGCAATCCGCCGCGCGAGATCCTGCTGCAGTTCTACGACGGCACGAGCTGGGATCACCGCGCGTACTGGGGCGAGGATCTCGTCCTCGCCGGGGCGACGTCGACGCGCACGCGCCTCGGACCCGTCCCCGCGGCCGGCGGCTGGGTGCGCCTCGAAGTGCCGGCCCACGCGGTCGATCTCGACAAGCGCTCGGTCGAAGGAATGACGTTTACGCTGTACGACGGCGCGGCCTGGTTCGACGTGGTGGGGCGCATTTCGCGCGTCAATCTGGCCGCCGGCAAGACGGCCAAGCAGTCGTCGAGCGCCAACGCGAATACAGGTCCGGAGCGGGCCGTCGACGGCAACACCGATGGCAACGGCAACGCGCTTTCCATCACCCATACGAACTGGGATGCGCAGGCGTGGTGGGAAGTCGATCTCGGTTCGGTGCAGCCGATCGACACGATTCAGATCTGGAATCGCACCGACTGCTGCAGCAATCGTCTCGGCAATTACATCGTCTTCGTTTCGAACACGGAGATCGGCGCGAAGACGGTCGCGCAGGCGCTGGCGACGCCCGGCGTGCGCGCGTTCCGCCATGCCGCCGGTTCCGGCACCGTGACCGACTTCCGCATTCAGCACGCCGGCCGCTTCGTCCGCGTGCAGCTGCAGGCCACCGAGTATCTGCACATGGCGGAAGTGCAGGTGTGGTCGCCGATTCAGCCGTTGCCGCGCAATGTCGCCGGCGGCGTGACGACGGTGACGCAATCCTCCGTCGCCTCGGGTGGGACGGCCGATCGCGCCGTCGACGGCGTGGTGAACGGCGACTACAACAACGAGTCGTCCGTGACGCACACGAACGGCGACGCGAACGCCTGGTGGGAAGTCGATCTCGGATCGGTGCAGCAGATCTCCACCATCGATATCGTCAATCGCCTCGACTGCTGCAGCGAGCGGCTGCAGAACTTCTACGTTTTCGTTTCGGACGAGAAGCTCGCCGACAACCTGCTCTCCACCGCGCTCGCCCACGCCGGCGTGGCGCGCTGGTTCCGCGGCCCGAATCTCCGCGCGCAATCATTCGACGTCAATCGCACCGGCCGCTACGTCCGCGTGCAGCTCAGCGGCTCCGACTTTTTATCCCTGACAGAGGTGCAGATCTGGTCCCGCGACAAATCGTTGCTCGGTATGGCGAAGGTGGTGCCGCGTGATTAGCCCGTTGAAGCACCGTCATCCTGAGCGTAAGCGAAGGATCTCAGCGGCGACCGCCGTAGCCACGGGCGCCGGTCGTCGCATTTTGAGATCCTTCGCTACCGCTCAGGATGACGGAGTCCGCGCGGGATCCCCCTCCGACGAGCGACTGCGCTGCCTGTCCGCAGGGGATCCCGCGCCATGGCGCGGGATGACACCGATGTTTAGACTTCTCGCTCTGCTCGCGGTTGTCGTCACCTGCACGAGTCTCTTCGCCCAAAGCACCACCACCTTTACCGAAACATTCGAGCAGTACGACGCGCAGAGCGAGCCCGCCGGCTGGCTCGATACCAGCGGCCAGAAGTTCAGGACGTACGCCGATCCGCTGCTCGCCTCGAACGTGATCTATGGCGCGAAGCACGGCGTTCCGAAGCAGCGCAGCGTGCACCGGCGCGGTCCGGCGGCGACGCCGGAAGGGGGGGCGTACTCGACCCTCTCCGGCCGCACGTTCGAGCTCGGCGACGGCTTCGAATATCGCGGCCGCTTTTACCGCGGCAGCAGCGACGCCCTTCTCGGCTTCACCTTCTTCTCCGCGCAGCCGGAAGGAAGCGTCTACCGGATGGTTGCCCTCTGGCGCCGCGGCGGCGAGACGGCGCCGACCATGCGCCTCTACCGCAACGACGTGCAGAACGCCGACAGCGCCTTCACCCCCGCGCCGGCGCAGTGGTACCGCTTCGCAATCCGCGCCGACGTTTCGAACGCCGGCACCCGCATCCGCGTCCGCTTCTGGCCCGACGGCACCGTCGAGCCGCAGTCGTGGGCCATCGACACCATCGACTCCAACACCTCCCGCAGCGCCGGCCGGATCGGACTCTGGTCGCTCTCCGGGACGACCTACTTTGACGACCTGACCATCATCGCCAGGAGCGAAGAAGAAGTCGACACGATGCCGCCGGCGATTCTCTTTTCCGAGTCGGGCGAGGGGATCGCGCACGGCGCGACGGAAGGCTTCAAGCGCAATGCGCGCATCGACGTCCGCGCGCTCGACGCGAGCGGCATCCGTTCCCTAGACCTCACTCTCGACGGCGCCGCCTACACCTCGGGCGCACTGATCGAAACGGAGCAGCCTCACGTGCTCCGCGCGCGCGCCGTCGACAACAAAGGGAACGCCTCCGAAGCCGCCATCACAGTGGTCATCGACAAGACGCCCCCGGCGATCTCGGTGACGAACGTGCCGGAGCTGACGAAGCAGAGCGTCGCGCCGCAGATCAGCGCGAATGAGGGGACGATCGCCGCTACGCTCAACGGCGCGCCGTTCGTCTCCGGCACGGTGGTCGACGCTCCAGGTACGTACATCCTCGCCGTGACGGTGACGGATGCCGTCGGCTGGACGTCGACCTCCGCCAAGACGTTCGTCATCGACCGCGCTCCGCCCGAAGTCCTCTTCACCGCGAACGGCGCGCGGGTCATCGGCTCGCTGGCCCGCAACAGCGATGTGGCAATCGCGCTCGCCGCAACCGATGCGAACGGCATCGCCTCGCTCACCGCCACGTTCAACAACGCGCCGTTCACCTCCGGCGCGCTCGTCACCAGCAGCGGCACGCTCGTCGCGCATGCCGTCGATCGCGCGGGCAACGAGGCGACGGCGCAGCTCGCAATCACCATCGACAAGAGCAAGCCGGCGGTGACGATCGCGAATGTGCCGCCGCTGACGAACCGTCCGGTGACGCCGGAGATTACGTCCAGCGCCGGCATCCCGGTCGCGACGCTGAACGGCGCTCCCTTCATCCTCGGCACGACCATCACCGCGGAAGGGGAGTACACCCTCTCCGCTACCGCCACCGATCTCCTCGGCAACACCGGCAGCGCCACCACGACGTTCGAGATCGACCTCACCGTTCCCGCCATCGCGTTCACGGAAAGCGGTGTCGCGGTGGCCACTTCCATCACTCGCAATCGCGACGTCACAGTCGCAATCGCCGCCACCGACGCGAACGACCTCGAGACGCTGACCGCGACGTTCAACGGCGCGCCGTACACGATCGGCAGTGCGATCTCGACCAGCGGCACGCTCGTCGCGCGGGCGATCGACAAGGCCGGCAACGAGACGACGGCGCAGCTCGCGATCGTGGTCGACAAAGTCGAGCCGGTCGTGACGATCGAAGACGTCCTGCCGCTGACGAATCAGCCGGTCACGCCGCGGATCGTCGCCACAGAAGGCACGCTGACCGTCACGCTCAACGGCATCCCGTTCGCCGGCGGCGTTATCGAGGCGGAAGGAACGTACACGCTCGTCGCCACCGCGAACGATGCGGCCGGCAACGAAGGGACGGCCACCGTCACCTTCATCATCGATCGCACGCCGCCGTCGATCGCGCTGAGCGAGAACGGCGAGAGCGTCAGCGTCGCCCTTGCCCGCAATCGCGACGTGGCCGTGCAGATCGCGGCCAGCGATGCGAACGGCATCGCGTCTCTCGAGTCGAAGCTCGATGGTGCAACCTACACCTCCGGCGCCCTCATCACCGCCAGCGGCACGCTCGCGGTGCGGGCAGTCGACAAGGCGGGCAACGAAGCGACGGCGCAGCTCGCGATCACGGTCGACAAGCTCGGCCCCGTTGTCACGATCGAAGACGTGCCGGCCCTCACGAACAAGAGCGTCACGCCGAAGATCACGGCCACGAAAGGGACGCTCACCGTCACGCTGAACGGCAACCCGTTCACGTCCGGAACCGTCGACGAAGAGCGCGAGCACACGCTCGTCGCAACGGCGATCGACTCGGCCGGCAACCGAGGAAGCGCCAGCGTCACCTTCATCATCGACCGGACGCCGCCGTCGATCGCGCTCACCGAAAACGGCCAGAGCGTCTGCGTCGCCCTCGCACGCAATCGCGACGTGGCCGTGCAGATTGCGGCGAACGACGCGAATGGTCTCGCTTCGCTCGAGGCGAAGCTCGACGGCGCCTCCTACACCTCCGGCGCCCTCATCACCGCCAGCGGCACGCTCGCCGTACGCGCCGTCGACAAGGCCGGGAACGAAGCGACGGCGCAGCTCGCGATCACGGTCGACAAGATCAGCCCCGTCGTCACCATCGAAAACGTTCCGGCCATCACGAACCAGAGCGTCACGCCGAAGATCACGGCCACGGAAGGGACGCTCACCGTCACGCTGAACGGAAATGGCTTCACTCCCGGCGTGATCGAGGAAGAGCGCGAGCACACGCTCGTCGCCACCGCCGTCGACGCCGCGGGCAACAGCGGCAGCGCGAGCGTCACCTTCATCATCGACCGCACGCCGCCGCTGCTGACGTTCACCTCGCCGGCCGCCGAGTCGAAGCTCGGCTCGCGTCAGGTCGTCGTCGCCGGCACCTTCGTCGACGCCGTACGCATCGTGATCAACGGCGTGGAGGCGGTGCTGGAAGGCAACACCTTCACCGCCACCGTCGAACTGCTCGAAGGGGCGAACACGCTCGTCGCCACCGCCTTCGATCGCGCCGGCAACGAAAGCGCCGGCTCGCTGCGCGTGCATCTCGACACGCGCGCTCCCGAGCTCTCCATCCTCGCCCCGGTTGCGAACGCCTGCCTCGCCGGCACGGAAGTGACGGTGCGTGGAACGACGCGCGCCGGATCGCAGGTCGCGGTGCGCGTGAATGGCGGCGCGCCGGTCGCCGCGACCGTCACCGGCGGCGAGTGGACCGCCACCGTCCCGGTTCCGGAAGGGAAGGTCACGCTCACCGTCATCGCCACCGACGACGCGAATCGCACGGTCAGCAGCGCCTTGCCGCTCGTCATCGATCGCACCAAACCGCTCATCACCGTCACCGAGCGCGGCGCGCCGTTCACCGCCACGCTCCTCAATCGCGAGATCGCACCGTTCGTCCGCGTGCAGGACGCCGACAGCAACGCGAAGCTCACCCTCACCCTCGACGGCGCCGCCTACGTCTCCGGCACCGCTATCGCCGCCGAGGGGACGCATGTCGTGAAAGCGGGGGCGGTGGATTGCGCGGGGAACGTTGCTGACGCATTCGAGCGCACCTTCAGGATCGACCGCACGCCCCCCGCGATCGTCACCACCAATCCCGCCAACGGCGGCGCGATCGGCACGAAGCCGGTGCTCACCGGCACGCTCAGCGAGCCTGCCACGGTCAGCGTCGAAGCGACCGGCCTCGCCGCCGACGTCAACGGCACGAACTTCACGCTCGCCGTGCCGTTCGACGAAGGCCTCAACGAGCTCGGGCTCATCGCCACCGACCCCGCCGGCAACAGCGCCCGCGTCGCGTACTCGCTGCGCGTCCGGACCACCGCGCCGTTCGTCGAGATCGTGGAGAACGGTCTCCCCATCCCCGCCGCCGCGCTCTTCAACCGGCCGCTCGCGCCGCTCGTCCGCGTCAGCGACAGCAGCGCCACGCTGAGCGCCACGCTGAACGGGCAGCCGTTCACCTCCGGCAGCCGCATCGCCGCCGACGGCGCGTACACGCTCGTCGCGAAAGCCACCGATGCGTTCGGCCATGTCTCGGATGAAGCGACCGCCACCTTCACCATCGATCGCACGCCGCCGCGCGTCACCATCACCGCTCCTGCCGACGACACGCTCACCGGCGAGGCGACGATCGAAGTGCGCGGCACCGTCGACGCCGACGCGCAGAGCGTTTCGATCAACGGCCGCACCGCGCCGGTCACGAACGGCACGTTCGTCCTGCGCGTGAATCTCGAGCACGGCCCGAACGTGCTCGCCGCCACCGCCGTCGATCGCGCCGGCAACAGCGCGCGCTCGCACGTCGGCGTCATCCGGGCGTCGACGCGGCTCGCGATCTTCCTCACGTCGCCTCCCGACGAGCTGCTCACGAATCGTCCCACCACGGTCGTGGCGGGGCAGGTGCTGAACGCGCCTGCCGGCGGCCGGGTGCGCATCAACAACGTCGAGGTCCCGCTCGACGCGGCCGGCGCCTTCCGCAAAGTCGATTTCGCGCTGGCGGAAGGGGAGAACGAGATTACCGCCACCGTGGCCGGCGCGACCGGCGAGTTGAACGAGGTCTCCGTCGACGTCACGGCTGACTTTACGCCGCCGGCGTTACTCGTCGCCGCGAACGGTCTCGCCCTCGCGGAGGGCGCACGCTTCGCCGTCGCGCCGCGCATCGAGCTCGAAGCAGCAGACAACGTTCCGGCCGGTCTGGTCACCCGCCTTACGGTCGACGGCGCTGCCGTCACCGGCCAGCTGCCGCTCCTCGGCGAAGGGGGGCATGCGCTGACCGCGATCGCCCGCGACGCGGCCGGAAACGAGACGCGCGTCGATCGCACGTTCTTCGTCGGCAC
>DASVUA010000915.1:0-1855 GCA_036387295.1 Thermoanaerobaculia bacterium
CCCCCCCGCCGCTCCACCTAACATGACGCCCTTCGGATCGTGCTGAGGATTTCGATGATTGTTGTTTCGGCGTCGGCGATGTTCGTGATCCTGGGCGGAGCCGCCGTCGTGCAACCGCCGCCCCGCCGAAGACGCCGCGTAGCGCGACAGCGATCCCAGAACGCACAACCGTTTATCTGGTGGAGCGGCGGGCTCTTAGCCCGCCGAGCAGTCTGATAGTTCGGCGGGCTAAGAGCCCGCCGCTCCACCTAAACATCACGCGTCCTAGCCGTCTTTTCGGATGGTGCTGAGGATTTCGGCGAGTTTTGTTTCGGCGTCGGCGAGCGGCAGCTGGCAGGTGCCGGCGCCGCGGTGGCCGCCGCCGCCGTAGCGCGTCATCAGCTTGCCGACGTCGGTTCTCGAGGTGCGGTTGAAGATGCTGTGACCGACCGCGCAGACGACGAATTCGCCTTTGCGGCCGTCGAAGATGCGCACCTGGATATTGGCGTTCGGGTACATCGTGTAAATGAGGAAGCGATTGCCGGTCGGAGGCTCGGCGATGCCGCGAAGGTCGGTGACGATCACGTTTCCTTCCACGCGAGAATGCTCGCGCATCGCGCGCGCGAACTCCTCCTGCTGCGTGAAGTAGCGATCGATCCGCTCCTTCACATCGCGATCTCCCACGACCGCCTCGGGGTTGTCGGGATTCTGCGCGATGAGGTCGATCATCTTCGTCATCAGCTCGCGATTGCTGATGCCGTAATCGCGGTGATACGCGAGCCCGGTCCGCGGATCCATGACGTACGACAGCAGAATCCAGCCGGTCGGATGCGTCACTTCTTCCATCGTCAACTGCGCGGCGTCCGAGCGGTCGACCGACTCGAGCAGCTTCTCGAATTTCCCGAGCTTTGCCGCGCCGTAATGGTTGTAGATGACACGCGCGGCAGACGGCGCGATCTCGAAGCGGCCGCGGTACGACATCGTGTCTTCATTGCGCGTGATTTCGCTCGAATGGTGGTCGAACCAGAGTCCCGCGCCCTGCACGTACGGCAGATTCGAGAGGATGTCGTTGCGTCCGACCTGCACCTTGCCGTCCTGCACGTCTTTGGGATGAACGAAGTCGACGGAGTCGATCTGTTCGACTTCACGAAGAAGGACAGCGCAGGCGAGTCCGTCAAAGTCAGAGCGCGTGATGAGTCGCATGGCGGCGGATTCTAGCAGCGCGAGATTATGGAGTGCGGCGACGCCGCACCCCATCCCGGGTTCATGAAGGCCGCATGACGACTTTGATGCAGTTGTCCTGCTTCGCGCGGAAGGTGCGATACATCTCCGGCGCGTCGTCGAGCGAGACGCGATGCGTGATGATGAACGACGGGTCGATCTTGCCGCTCTCGATCATGCCGAGGAGTTTTTCGGTGTAGCTGTGGACGTGCGTCTGCCCCATTTTCAGGGTCAGACCTTTGCCGAACGCGGTGCCGAACGGAACCTTGTCGATGAAGCCGGCGTAGACGCCCGGAATCGAGACGGTGCCCCCCTTGCGGCAGCAGTGCAATGCCTGCCGCAGTGCATGCGCGCGGTCGAACTGCAGCTTCACGGCCTGCTTGATCGTGTCGACCACGGCGTCGACGAACGTGCCGTGCGCTTCCATCCCCACCGCATCGATGCAGCGATCGGGACCTCGTCCGCCGGTCATCTCCTTGAGCTGATCGAACACGTCGTCGAGATCGCCGTAGTCGAGCACCTCGGTTTTTCCGTCGGCTGCCGCGAGATCGAGCCGCTCGCGGAAGCGGTCGATCGCGATCACCCGTTCGGCGCCGAGCATCCACGCGCTCCGAATCGCGAACAGTCCGACCGGACCGCAGCCCCAGACCGCCAC
>DASVUA010000916.1:0-2428 GCA_036387295.1 Thermoanaerobaculia bacterium
TTGTTGCGCGACGTCCGCGCCGCGCTGCGCGGCGTGGTCGATGAAGACGACGTGCGCCTGCTCGCCCCGTCCCTCGAAGATGTGTTCGTGCTCGCGGGCGGGAGCGAAGGAGAAGGGCCTCAGAGTGCGACCAAACAAACAGGTGTCATCCCGCGGCACGCTGGCGCCATCCCGCGACACGTTGGTGTCATCCCGAGCGAAGTCGAGGGATCCCCTGCCGATCGCACGAGTGGCGCTCCGTCGGCAGGGGATCCCTCGACTGCGCTCGGGATGACACAGCTCGCGATGACACCGTCTTCTCCCTCCCTGATTTCTGTCCAGAACGTCACGCGGAAATTCGGCACGTTCACTGCCGTCGACAACGTTTCGTTCGAGCTTCCGCGGGGCAAAGTGTTCGGGTTTCTCGGGCCAAACGGGTCGGGGAAATCGACGACCATTCGGATGCTGGCGGGGCTGCTCGCGCCGACGTCGGGCCGCATCCGCGGGTTCGGCGATCTCGACGTGACGAAGCACACCGAGGCGTGGAAATCGCGCCTCGGCTACATGAGTCAGAAGTTCTCGCTCTATCTCGATCTCACGGTCGAAGAGAACCTGCGCTTTTACGCGATGATCTACGGGCTCACATCCGAGGAATCGAAAGCACGCATTGACGCGCTCGCGTCGCGCTTGAAGTTTCAGAGCATTCGCACGCAGCTCACCGATGGGTTGTCCACCGGCTTGCGGCAACGCGTCGCGCTCGCGGCCGCGCTGCTGCATCAACCGGAGCTGCTCTTTCTCGACGAGCCGACCGGCGGCGTCGATCCGCGCGGGCGGCGGCTGTTCTGGGACCTCATTTACGAGCTGGCGGCCGACCGCGGCATGACGGTTCTCGTCACGACGCACTACATGGACGAAGCGGAACAGTGCGACCGGCTGGCGTTCATTCTCGACGGCGCGTTGATCGCCGACGGCTCGCCCGACGAGCTGAAACGCGATCTGCGCGGACGCATTCTCGAGGTGCGGCCGGAGCGCAATTCGTTCGACGTCGTGAAGAGCCTGCAGCGCGAGGCGTCGCTGGAGGACGTTTATCTGTACGGCCTCACGGTGCGCGCCGTCGCCGGCGCGGGAGCGACGCGGCGCGTGCGGGAACTGTTGTCATCGTGGGGCGCGCCCGCCGAGGCGCAGCCGTCGCTCGAAGACGTATTCGTATCGCTCGCGCGGAAACGCGTGCAGACGAAGGAAGCGGTGCAGGCATGAAACGACTTCTCGCATTGACCTGGAAAGAATTTCTGCAGCTCAAGCGCGACCGGATGACGTTGCGCATGATCGTCATGGTGCCGGTGATGCAGACGCTGATCTTCGGCTACGCCATCAATTACGACGTCAGACACTTGCGCACCGTCGTCTTCGACGAAAGCCGGACGTACGAAAGCCGCGAGCTGGTGGCGAAGATGACGAGCACCGGCTACTTCGACGTCGTGAAGCATGTCGACTCGCTCGACGAAATGCGCGTCGAGATCGACTCCGGCAAAGCGTCGGTGGGGCTCGTCTTCGATCGCGACTTCGGAAAGAACCGGCACCGCGGGAAGCCGGCCGAGGCGTTTCTGATCGTCAATGCGAGCGACACCACGACCTCGTCGCAGGCCATGGCCATCATGGCCGGCATCACGCAGAGCATGTCGATTCAGACGCTGGCGCGGCGCGCGAACTGGAAGGAAAAACAGCTGCCGGTCGATGTGCGGGTGCGCCCCTGGTACAACCCCGACCTGCGCACCGCGCGCTTCATCATCCCCGGTCTCATCGCGATCATTCTCACGTTCACGCTCATTCAGTTCACCGCCATCGCCATCGTGCGCGAGCGCGAGCGTGGCACGCTCGAGCAGCTGCAGGTCACGCCCGCCACGCGCGCGGAGCTGATCCTCGGCAAGATTTTGCCGTTCATCGTCATCGGCTACTTTCAATTCACGCTCACGGTGCTGCTCATGCGGTTTCTGTTCGACATCGAGATCGTCGGTTCGGTCCTGCAGCTTTACGCCGTCGGGTTCCTCTTCATGGCCGCGGTCCTCGGGCTGGGCATGCTCATCTCCACCGTCGCGCAGACGCAGATGCAGGCCACGCAGATGTCGGTCTTCTTCCTGCTGCCGTTCGTGTTTCTGTCGGGCTACGTCTTTCCGATCGAAGGGATGCCGGCGATCTTCCGCTGGATCTCCAACGTGATCCCGGCGCGCTACTTCATCGAGATCATCCGCGGCATCGTCCTGCGCGGTGCGTCGCTCACGGAGCTGTGGCGGCCGACCGCGCTGCTCGCGCTCTACACGTTCGCGATCATCGCCCTCGCCGTCGCCCGCTTCAAGAAAACGACAGCGTGATTCTCTGCACGAACGTCGTGATCCTCTGCACGAACGTTGTCTGGTGGAGCGGCGGGCTTCAGCCCGCCGATGGATGCTCG
>DASVUA010000917.1:0-1874 GCA_036387295.1 Thermoanaerobaculia bacterium
TGGGGAGTTACGACCTCGGCGCGCATCTTTTCGCCGAGATTTCGAAACGCCCCATCGTCATGGTGCGCGCGCCGGAAACCGATCCCGACACGCGCCAGTACGAAGAACGACTTCACGAGCGCACAGCCGCGGAGACGCTGCAGATCGATTTCAGCACGCGTGCGAGTGAGCTCGCGCTCGACCTCCTCGGCGCCGTGCAGCGCGGCGAGCTCGTGGCGATTCAGGGCGATCGCGTCACGCCCGGCATCTCCGTGTTGCCTGCAACGCTCTTCGGCAAAGCGACCGAACTGCCCGCGGGTCCGTTCGCGCTCGCGATGGCCGCGCGCGTGCCGATCTATCCCCTCTTCATCGTGCGCATGGGCCGCCGCCGCTACCGCCTCATCGTCGGCAAGCCGATCGAAGTCGTGCGCACGCGCGACCGTGCCGAAGCATTTCAACGCGCGATGAACGACTGGACGCGCGAGCTCGAGACCGTGATTCGCACGCTCTGGTTTCAATGGTTCACATTCGAGCCGTTTTCGCGCGAGGTCGCGCGATGAGGATCGTGCGCGGCCGTCCCGAAGCGCGATGGTTGCCGTCGCGGCACAGCTTCGCGCTCTTCCGTCTTTACGCGTACCAGCGCCTGCGCAACGCGAAGCACGAGACAGCCGACGTGATCCTCGGCATCGACGCGCATCAGAGCAACGCCGAAGCGTGGACGGTTGCGACCTGGACCACGCTCACGAGCGCGTGCTGCATCGCCGGAACGCTGCTCGCGTCGTGGCCGATTGCGATTGCGCTGACGGCCGCGATTCCGCTCGGCATGCTGGGAATTCAGACGACGCTCGTCGCGTCAGGGTTGACGTTCGCGCCGCTGTGGAACGCGATCACGCGCATGAACACACCCGGAGTGAAAGTGAATTCAATCGTCACCATGTCGGCCATCGCCGCGCTCTGTGCCTGGAGCGCGACCTCGGCGACGTGGGCACGCATCGCGGCGTGGCAATTCTTCGCCGTCAACGCGCTGAACGCGCTCGCTGCGATCGTCGTTTTCCTGCTGCGCGCCCCCATCGCGCGGCTCGAAGCTTCGGTGGGAGGTGCGGCATCCGCGCAGTGATTCTCGCGTTTGCGCTGATCGCACCGGTCGCGTTGATTCTGCTCTGGCCGCACGCGCCGCTCGCCGGCGTCGGCGTGCTCGCGCTTTCGCACGCGCTGCTGCTGTATCCGACGTTTCGTCCGAACCTGCAGTGGCTCGGGCCTGTCGTCACGCGCTTTCAAACGCCGCACAAAGAGCTCTGGCTCACCGTCGACGACGGCCCGACCGCCGATACACCCGCGGTGCTCGACCTCTTCGACCGGCACAAAGTCAAAGCGACGTTCTTCGTCAAAGGGACGCTGGCGGAGCAATTCCCGGAGCACGTACGCGCCATTCTCGCGCGCGGACATTCGCTCGCGAATCACACGCAGACGCATCCCGCCGGGAGTTTCTGGTGCTCGCCGCCGGGACGGGTCGCGGAAGAAATCGATCTCTGCAACCGCGCCATCAAACGCGCCACCGGCGAACCGCCGCGGTGGTTCCGCGCACCGGTGGGAATCAAGAATCCGGCCGTGCATCCGGCGTTGAAGCGCCGCAACATGCGCCTCATCGGCTGGACCGCGCGCGGCTTCGACGCCGTGATCGGCGATCCCGAACAGGTGCTCGCGCGCATCCTCCCGAATCTCATCCCCGGCGCCATCATCGTTCTCCACCAAGGCCGCGATCATTCGCTGCGCGTTCTCGAACGGGTGATCCTCGCGGCACAGGAGCGCGGCTACACGTTCGTGATTCCGGAAGACGAGCAACTACGCGTCGCGTGATCGCGTTTGCGCGTCGTCCTGGTGGAGCGGCGGGGGGG
>DASVUA010000918.1:0-5954 GCA_036387295.1 Thermoanaerobaculia bacterium
TCGCGATCTGCCAACGCGCGAGCCACATCAGGTCGTCGTCCGGCGCGGAGATCGTCAGCGGCTGTCCCGCCGCGTAAAACCGGCCATCCGCGGTGACTTGACGCGCCGCGGCTGCGAGCGGTGAGGCGCTGAAGATCTCGCGCGGCGCAAAGTCGGCCGCGCTCAATCCGGCGATCAGAAGATCGGCGGCGATGACGACTGCGATCGCCGCCTGCCGCCGAGAAGCGACCGCCGCCGCGAAGCAGAGCGACACGAGTGCGGTGTGGATGAACGACAGCGCGAGCATGTTTCGCATCGCCGCATCGAGCGGCGTGAACGAGAACGCTCTCGCGAACGCGGCCGCGAACGACGGCGCGTACGCGAGCAGCGCAGCGACGACGACTGCCGCCGCGCCGACTACCGTTGCGGCGAGCATGGTGCGCTTTCTCAGCCGCTCCGACTCACGCAGGACATCCAGCCCGAACGCCGCGAGGATGACGAGAGGCACGAGCGCGGCGACTTGCGCTTTCACCGGGTAGCGGAACGTGGAAACGAACGGCACATACTCGTGAATCAGCCGAAAACCGGGCAGATGTCCGCCGAGAGAGGCGATTAGCGCGAGCAGCGCGATTGCAGCGAGAAACGCATTACGCCTCGCGCCGCCGATTGCGAGCAACAGCAGCGGAATGCCGCAATAGATGCTGATGACGAGCGGGTAGCCGTTCGACGTGAGATTGCGTCCCCAGCGGCGCTCTTCGACGAGCGTGTCGGTGTCGCCGAGAAATCGCGGCACCACCAGCTCCGGCAGTCGCTGCGGCGCAACCGACCACGCCGCGAAATCGGAGTAAGGCTGAGCGTGCGCGCGGGACGATTGCGCGATGACGCTCGTCGCCGGAAGCGTCACGAGCAGCGAGAGACCGATGCCTCCCAGGACGATCGACGCGAGCGCGACGACGCGCTGGCGCGGCCGGATGGAGCGTTCGGTCAGCAACCAGACCGCCAGCGTCGCGTAAAGCATTCCGCTCACCTCGGCCGCGCCGCCGTACAGCGGCATCGCCGCCGCAATCGCCGCCGGAATCAACGACCGCTCGTGCCGGACTGCGCGAATGGCCAGGCCGAGCGTCAGCGGAATCCAGGGAAGCCCGAGCAGCACCGGCAGAAGGTTCGTCGATGAAAGTGTGTACCCGCAGAACGCGAGGGCGAGGCCGGCGATGAACGCCGCGGTTCGCGACGTCCCGACGACACACGCGAGCCAGTAGCCCGCCAGCGCGCAGAGCAACACCTGCAGCACCAGCATCAGGTTGAACGCGAGCAGCGTCGGGAGAAACGCGTACAGCACGTTCGCCGGGTAGAGCGCGTAGTTCGACGGATACGCGAGAAACGGCACACCGCCGTGCGTCATCGGATCCCACAGCGGAAACTCGCCCGAGCGGATCGCGGCCGCGAAGAAAACGCGTTTCGGATAGAGCACGCGATACAGGTCCCGGAAGTAGAGCGTGCCGGTCGTCAGCGGAACGTAGAAGTAACCGAGCACCAGCAGCGTTAGCAGCCACACCGGCCGCTCGCGCATGAGCTCGCGGAGGCGCGGAGGTGTGCGGGCTGCGGCGGACATCGCGCGAGAATGCATCGTTCGCCGAGGGGGGTCAAGGCGAGCGCCGCAGGAAATCGGGCACGCCCTCCCACCCGTTTTCATCACGAATGCGCAAGCTCGCCACGTTCCTGCTGATCGTCTCCGGACTTCCGCTGTTCGCGCAGGACGTCTACGTCCCGCCGGTGCCGATCGGCATCGCGCAGGAAGGACAGATCCGCAAGCCGCAGGGGCCGATCCCCTTCCCTGCCGAGATCCGGCGCTGGTCGCGGCTGCGGTCGGCGCGGTTCGACGTGATCAGCAGCGCGAACGACATCCGCACGCGCGACATCGCGGCCGATCTCGACACGCTCGCCTCCGCGCTCATGCGCATCAATCCGCGATTCGCCCCCGCCGCGACACCGGCCACCGTCTTCATCTTCGACAAGCGGCGCGAGAGCCAGCCGTACTTTGATCTGCTGTTCGCGCGTGAGAACACGCGCCAGACCGGTGCATACGTGCGGCACAGCGGCGGCGGCACGATGTTCATCGACGCATCGCGCAACATCGAACGGACGGCGATGCACGAGCTCGTGCACGACCTGCTGCGACAGCAGGACGTCGCGCCGCCGTTGTGGCTCGAAGAAGGATTGGCCGAGTACTTCAGCAACGCGTCGGTGCGGAATGGACGCGTCACCGCCGGGATGCCGATCCGCGAGCATCTCGCGCTTCTCAAACAGAAGCCGCCGGTGCCGCTCGCGGAGCTCTTCGCCGTGAAAGCCGACTCGCCTGCCGGTGCGACGAGCGCGTTCTACGCACAGAGCTGGGCCGCCGTCGTGCACCTCATGTTCTCGGGCGAAGAGACGTTCTTCCGCTTTCTGCGCGACGTCGAAGGCGGCATGCCTGAGGCCGACGCGCTTCGCACGCATTACAAGCAGACGGTCAGCGAGATGGAGCAGGCGATGCGGCGTTCGTCGCGCCCGCGCCTCATCGTCCTCGAAGGAACGCCGTCGGTCGCCGCGACGGCCGCGCCGCTCGATCGCGCCACGCTTCTCTTCGAGCTCGGCTCGTTTCTCGCGCACGTCGCCGGCGCAGAAGCGGAAGTTCAGCGGCATTTCAGCGAAGCGCTGCGCGTCGATCCGCAACACGCACGAACGCTCGCCGCGACCGGCGAATACGAGCGAGCCGTCGCTGCCGCGCCGGACGATCCGGAAGTGCACCTGCTCTACGCGGAAGCGCTTCTCGCCACCGCGATCGGCCCCTTCGCCGGGACCTTCACGGCCACCGAAGAGAACGCGGCGAAGTTCCGCAAAGCACGCGCACTCGCGGAGCACGCGCTGACCATCGGCGCAAACGAAGGCCGCGCACGCGGCATCGTCGGCACGAGCTATTTCGTCGAGCCCGATCTCACGCCCGGCATCGCGCAACTCGAGCGCGCGCTCGCTCTTGCGCCGCAGCGAGTCGACGTCGCGTTGAATCTCTATTCGATGTACCTGCGCACCGGCGCGCGGGAGAAAGCCGACGTCCTGTTTGCCTCGACATTCGAAAACGCGCGCGACAAGCAGACGATCTTTGCCGCGCGCAACATCTTCGTCTCGAGCGAGACAGAGCGCGCAAACGCGCTGGCGCAGAGCGGCAAACTCGAAGAGGCCGCAACGATCGTTCGCGATCTCGCATCGAAAACCACCGACGCCATTTCGCGGCGCGAGCTCGAAGCGCAGGCGGAGAATCTCCTCGCCACCGCCTCGACGAACCGCGAGATCCTCACCTACAACCGCGCAATCGATCTCACGAACAAGGGGAAGGATCGCGAAGCGTTGAAGATCCTCGACGAGCTCCTCGCCAGCGCGAAAGATCCGGCCGTGATCAAAGACGCCACCGCGTTGCGAAGGGAATTGCGCCGAGGACGGTGACGAGAGCGCGGGGAATGTCCCCGCTCCGGCGGCGACTTTGTCCTCTCGACATGCGAACGTGCGAACTGCACCGCCTGCATCTCGTGACATACGAGAACGGGATGGCGCTTCAGCAGAAGCTGGTGGAGCTGCGACAGAGCGATGCGATCGAGGATCAGCTGCTCCTCCTCGAACACCCACCAGTCATCACCCTCGGACGCGGCGGCAAGCACGACAACCTCCTCGCGTCGCCCGACGTCCTGCAGACGCACGGCGTCCGCTTCTTCGAAACGACGCGCGGCGGCGACATCACGTACCACGGTCCCGGGCAGATCGTCGGCTACCCGATCCTGCACCTCGGCGAGAACAATCGCGACATTCGCAAGTACGTCTGGAAGCTCGAAGAAGTCCTGATCCGCACGGTGGCCGAATACGGCATCACCGCGGAGCGCGTCGACGGCAAGCGCGGCATCTGGGTCGGCAACGACAAGATCGCGGCCATCGGCGTGCGCATCGCCCGCTGGGTCACCTCGCACGGCTGGGCGCTCAACGTCGCTACGAACCTCGAGCACTTTCGCCTCATCACGCCGTGCGGATTGCAGGGCACCGGCGTCACCTCCATCGAACGCGAGACCGGCCGCAGCGCGAGCATCGACGAAGTGCGCGAGGTGCTCGCGAAGCATTTCGCCGACATCTTCGAGCGCGATCTCGTTCCGCGTGCCGAGTCGATCCGGCTCGTGAAAATCGTCGTGCATGACGAAGCCGCCGGCCGCGTTCTGCTGCTCCATCGCCGTCCGGAGCGCGGAAACTTCTGGCAGCCGATCACCGGTTCGATCGAGACCGGCGAGGTGCCGCTCGACACGGCACGCCGCGAGATCGTCGAAGAGACCGGACACAGTGGCGATCCGCATCCCCTCGGCATCACTCAATCGTTCATGATCGAGTCGCAGTACCTCGAATCGAAAGGCTACGTGCCGCCGATCATCGCGAGCGAAGTCTGCTTTCACGCCGCACTCGACTCACGCCTTCCCGTGCGCATCGACCCCGATGAGCACGACGAGTGGGGCTGGTTCACGTACGCGGAGGCATTCGAGAAGATGAAGTGGACCGACGATCGGGAGGCGTTGGAGCGGCTACTCGCGCAGCCGCTCCGGGTCTCGGTCTGATTACTGGTCGCGGCGCACGTGAAGTTCCATCTCGTCGACGACGAGGCGCGCCCGCTGCGGGTCGAAGTCCTCGCGGTCATCGTCTTCCACTTCTACGACCACGTTGAGCTCGAGCGTGCCGGTGCCTTCGACGCGTAACGCGCGCAACGCGTCCGTCACGTCGAAGCGGAAACTGTTCTCGGTCGTGCCGTGATGATGCGCGTGTGCCGAGCCGGTCGGCTCCTGCGAGAAGAACGTGAGCGTCCCGACGAACTCGCGCACGGCGGGGTTGTCGGCGCGTTCGAGAAAGACGCGGAACTCCGCGTTCGGATGACGCTCGAAGCGAACACCGCGTAGCGTGAGCTCGGTCGCGACCGCGAGCTCGCGCGGATCGCCGAGTGCGAACTGGCGCGGATGCGCCAGCGACGCCGTCGCCGGCAACGTGAGTCTGTGGCGCACCACCGGCGCGCTCACCGAGAGATCGTCGGTACGCAGGCCGATCGACGCCGGCCGGGCGAGCGCCGCACGCGCCGAGCGCACCGTGCCCGCACGCGGCGCGGCGGTCGCGGCCGCGGGAACCGTGCGTGCGGCCGCACGCGCGCAGTTCGACGGCTGCTCGTAGACGTAATCGATGAAGCCGGGCTTGAACAGATCGCCGACCTGATTGGTGACCTGCTTTCCGCTCGCATCAACATATGAGAATTGCTGCGTGAGCCACGAACCGCCCGGATTCACATGCCCGGCGATGCTCGTCCAGCAATCCCACAGACGATCGACGTTCGCGTGGTGCACGTAGAAGATCGGATCGTTGGCCGAGTACGGCACCGCCCCCATGACCGTCGCACGGCAGCCGATGACGGTGCAGTGCACGTAGCCATGCGGACTCAGTTCGATCGTCCGCTGATAGCCGTTCACGGTCTTCCCGCGGACGGTCGTGTTCAGCAGCACCGGGTTGTCGAGCGCCTGATCGATGTTCGTGTCGACGGAGTTCAGCGTCTTCGTCCCCGGCGCGTTCCATCCGAGGGCGCGGCGCGGCTCGTACAGCGGATTGCTGACCACCTGTCCCTGCGCGTTCGTGTACGTCGGAATCGTGAACTCCGCCGGCATCGCCAGCTGCGCGGGATTGGTGTAGTCCCAGTACGGCAGGCGAAGCGTCGGATCGTTCGCTGCCTGCTGCAGCACCTGCTCGAAGTAGTGCAGGTAGAGGCGGTGCCAGGGGAAGAAGTAATTCGTGCCGTGCTGGCACTGATCCCACACCGCCTGCGCCACCGCGTCGGGCGGCGTCATGTTCTCGACTCCGGCGAACGCCGCGTCGTACTTGGCGGCGGTCAGATCGTTCGCCTCCCGCCACTGCGCAACCGTGCCGTTCTT
>DASVUA010000919.1:0-3952 GCA_036387295.1 Thermoanaerobaculia bacterium
GGGCTCTTAGCCCGCCGGATGTCGATTGCTGCTCGGCGGGCTAAGAGCCCGCCGCTCCACTACCGGGGCGTTCCTGTCTTTCGGCACCGCCCTCACCCAAACCTTCCCGTAATGTAATCCTCGGTCAACTTCTGTTTCGGCGTCATGAAAATCGTCTTCGTCTCGTCGTATTCGACGAGCTTGCCGAGCATGAAGAAGGCGGTGCGGTCGGAGACGCGCGCTGCCTGCTGCATGTTGTGCGTGACGATGACGATCGTGTAGTTGTCTTTCAGCTCGTATACGAGCTCTTCGATCTTCTGCGTGGCGATCGGGTCGAGGGCCGAGGCCGGCTCGTCCATCAGCAGCACTTCGGGATCGACCGCGAGAGCGCGGGCGATGCAAAGGCGCTGCTGCTGGCCGCCCGAGAGCGCGAGCGCGCTCGCGTTCAGGCGATCTTTCACCTCGTCCCACAATGCCGCGCGGCGCAGCGAGCGCTCGACCGTTTCGTCGAGCAGGCGGCGGTCTTTCGTGCCGCCGATGCGGAGGCCGTACGCGATGTTTTCGTAGATCGACTTCGGGAACGGATTCGATTTCTGGAACACCATTCCGACGCGGCGGCGCAACGCGACGACGTCGACGTTCGGCGCGTAAACGTCCTGCTGTCCGATCGAGATCAGGCCGTCGCCGCGCGCGCCGGCGATGATGTCGTTCATCCGGTTGATCGAGCGGAGGAACGTCGACTTGCCGCAGCCCGAGGGACCGATGAGCGCGGTGACCTGCTTTTCCGGGATGTCGAGCTCGATGCCGTGCAGCACCTTCGTCTCGCCGTAGAAAAAGTTGAAGTTGCGCACGGCGATCTTTGCCGGTTTCGACATCGCTTCGGCGGTGCGCGGCAAGGGGGCCGAAGTGGCGGTAGACGTCACGAAATCGATGGTGGTCATCGGTTGGACCTCGAACGCGTGCGCGACCGGATGATCACGCCCGCGAGGTTGAGCAGAAACGTCAGGGCGAGCAGCACGAACACCGTGCCGTAGAGCAGTGGCTTGGTCGCCTCGACGTCGGGCGATTGCGTCGACAGGATCAGCACGTGATAGCCGAGGTGCATGAACTGATCGGAAACGTCACCGGGAAGGAACGGGAGGTAATACGCCGCGCCTGTGAAAAGAATCGGTGCGACTTCGCCTGCGCCGCGGGAAATGCCGAGAATCGCGCCGGTCATGATTCCGGAGAGCGACCCGGGCAACACGACGCGGCGAATCGTTTCCCACTGCGTCGCGCCCAATGCGAGCGAAGCTTCGCGCAGGTCGTGCGGCACGGTTCGCAGCGCTTCCTCGGTGGCGACGATCACCGTCGGCAACGTCAGCAGCGCGAGCGTGCAGGCGGCCCAGAGCAGCGAGCCCTGGCCCCACAATACTTCGCCGGGCGGCTGCGTCGCGCGATCGATCGAACGGCCGATGAACTGAATGAAAAAACCGAGGCCGAAGAGGCCGAAAACGATTGACGGAACGCCGGCGAGATTCGCCACCGCGCTGCGCGTGATCGTCGCGAGAAGCGCGGACATCGCGCGAAAGAAAAGTCTTCGCCGTCCGGGGCGGCCCTTCGAAACGCGGAAGCGTTTCCACGCGAGACTCAGTCCTTCGGCGGGCGTGTATTCGTGCAGGTAAATCGCGGTCGCGACGCCGAGCGGCACCGCCGCGATCGACATCAGGATCACGAGCGCCGCGGTGCCGACGATGGCCGGCATGATGCCGCCCGCCATGAGTCCGTCGCGGGGCGGCTGCGTGATGAACTCCCACGTCACGGCGCGCGCACCATGGATCGCGACATTGCCGAGAATCACGACCAGGATGGCGATGATCAGCACGACGCTGAGGCCGAGGAGAGCGATGGCGATCTTGTCTCCGATGCGCCGGTTCGGGGCGGTCATCACCGCCGGTGCAGGCATCGCCGTCATGACGCCGAGCCGCCCATCCGGCGCTGCATTCCGTGGATGACCCACGTGCCGACCGTATTGCTGATGAACGTGATGACGAAGAGCAGCGTCCCCATGAAAAAGAGCGCCGAGTAGTGCGCGCTGCCGACGACGACTTCACCCATTTCGGCGGCGATGGTCGCCGAGAGCGTGCGCAGCGGATCGAGCAGCGAGAACGACGTGAGCGCCGCGTTGCCGCCCGCCATGAGCAGGATCATCGTCTCGCCGATCGCACGTCCGAATGCGAGCACGAACGACGCGAACACCGCCGGCGCGGCGGCGGGAAGAACGACTGTGATCGCCGTCTGCAGCCGCGACGCACCGAGCGCGTACGCCGCTTCGCGATACGAGCGCGGCACTGCCGCCAGCCCGTCTTCGGAGATCGTGTAGACGATCGGCACGAGCGCAAAGCCGAGCGCGAGTCCGGCGTTCACAGCGTTGAGTCGATAGGTGAAGCCGAATGCGTCCTGCAGCCACGTGGCGAGGACGATGAGCGCGAAAAAGCCCATCACCACCGACGGAATCCCGGCCAGCAATTCGATGACCGGCTTGATCACTTCGCGCAGCTTTGCGGGTGCAAATTCAGACGAGAAGATCGCCGCCGCGACTCCCACCGGACAGGCGAAGAGCAAGCCGACGACGGTCGCTTTCAACGTGCCGATGATGATCGGCCAGAGCGAGACTTTCGGCCGGTCGGACGTCGGCTGCCAGACGTAGCGATCGGAAACGGTCTCCCCTTCCTGCTTCTCGCTGAAGAACTTCTGCAGGTTCGCTTCTTCCTTCACCTCGGGGTCGAAGAAGATCGGCAGAGTCTCTTTGAACGTGAAAAGAAAGATCAGGAAGATGAAGACGATCGCAACCCAACCGGCGAGCGAAAACACGCCGGTCATGACTCCGTTCAGGATGCGGCGGCCGCGGTTCATTGGGGGTGCGTGGTTGCGGAAGCCGAGGTTGCCGTAGTCGCGTTCGCAGCGGCGGTGTCTGTCGTGGTGCTGGTGGCGGCCGAGGCAGCGGTGCCGTTCAGCGGAAAGTAGCCGACGCGTGTGACGAGCGCCTGCGCTTCCGGCGTGAGCGACCACTGCACGAACGTCGTCACGCGCTCGGGCGCGTTCTGCGAGTAATAGAAGAACAGTTTGCGGCTGAGCGGATAGGTGCCGTCGGCCACGGTCGCTTCCGACGGGGCAACGGCCGCTTTTCCTTCGTCAGCGATCGCCAGCGGGCGAACGTCTTTCGCGTACGCGATGCCGCCGTAGCCGATGCCGTTCTTGTCGCGTCCGACCGCGTTGATCGTGGCGGCAGTTCCCTGCAGCGTCTGCACGGCAGGCGAGAAATCACCTTTGTTGAGGACGTGCTCGCGGAAGTAGTCGTACGTGCCGGAGGAGCTTTCGCGGCCGTAGAGGACGATCGGCGCGTTCGGTCCGCCGACCTGGTTCCAGTTCTTCACTTTGCCCTGAAACACATCGCGCAGCTGCGCGATCGTGAGCGACCGCAGCGGGTTGTCGTTGTGCACGAACACCGCGAGCGCATCGAGCGCGACCGCCTGCTCGACGATCTGCGCGCCACGCGCTTTCGCCGCTTTCTGCTTTTCGTCGTCCTTCATCGGGCGTGACGACTGCGCGAGATCGACCGTGCCGTTGATCAGCGCGGCGATTCCGGTGCCGCTGCCGCCGCCATTGACCTGCACCGCGGCGCCAGCATTCTTTTTCATGTACTCCTCGGCGAGACGCTGGCCGAGGATGACCATCGTGTCGGAGCCTTTGATGGTGAGCGGTTTGTTGTTCGAGGACTGCCGCGGCGCGCCACCGGCGGTAGCGCCGGCCGACTGCCGTTCACCCCCGCCGCAGGCAACGAGCGCGGCGGAGACGATGAGCGTAGAGACAATTCGAGCCACAAGCTTCATGCCCGCGGATTCTCGGCTCGCGATGTGGACGTACCGGGAACCCCGCGTAAAGTCCGTGTAAAGCATCCCGCCCGCGGCCTTCAGTCGTCCCGGTGGAGGGG
>DASVUA010000920.1:0-1782 GCA_036387295.1 Thermoanaerobaculia bacterium
CCCCCCCGCCGCTCCACCAGATACTCGTGGCGGTGGAAAGTCGCAAGATCGGGATCTCGCACCCGCTCGAAAGCCGGAGAAGCTTTAGTGGAGCGGCGGGCGTTAGCCCGCCGATTTATGGTCGGCGGGCTGAAGCCCGCCGCTCCACCGCGCGGGGGGGGGGAATCCGGCGCGGGTCGTCGGATCAGCGGCGCGTGATGCGGCCTTCGACGTTCGTGGTGATGGTGCCGCGCTCGCGGAGGTAGGTTTCGACGACTGTGCGGAAATCGGCTTCCCGCTCCTCGTGCACTTTGGGGGGTCGGTTGGCGTCGGTGAAGAGCTCGAAGCCGTCTTCGATGCCGCGCAGGTAGAGGTAATCGACGGTGGCGACGCTGTACGTCGCATTCAGATCGAGCGGCTTGCCGTTCACTTCCACGTCGCTCGCATTGACGACATAACCGCCGCCCGCCTGCGTGTACGCGAAGCGCAGACCCGATACCTGCAGAAAGCGGCCATCGGCGGCGTCCGCGCGCGAAACGCCGTTGCGCAGGAGGTCGAGCAGTTGTTGTCCCGTCGCGCGAAACGCGACCAGTTTGTTCGTGAAGTAGAAGACCCCTTCCATGTCGGCATCGGTGACCGCGCCGGGAGGGATGTCGTCGTTGATGCGGATGCTGCCACCCTGCAGGATGGCGACGTCGGTGTTCATCTGTGCACGCGCGGCATCCGTGAGGAGATTGCCGAGCGCCGTCTCGCGGCCGCGCACGGCGGGCTCGGTGCCTTCGAGGAGATGGGTGGTCGTGGCGAGCGTGTCGTTCCCCTTCAACGTTCGCGCGAGCTGCTGCTGCCACTCCTCGACGCGTGCGTCGACCGTCGGATCTTTCGCGACCGACGCATCGAGTGCGACACGCCGCGGCGTGGCCTGCACCGGCCCGCTGCGCGGCACCGTGACGTCGTACACCACGACGCTCTTCGCGTCGGCGTCGCCTTTGGTGATCCACGTGTTGCCGACCTGCTCCTGCATGAAGATGTGATCGTGGCCGCCGATGACGATGTCGATGCCGGCGACGTCTTTCGCGAGGCTGACGTCGTCCGGCATGTCCTGATGGGTGATCGCGACGATGACGTCGGCGCGCTGCCGTTTCAATGACGCGACGGCGCGCTTCGCGGCCTCGCGGACGTCGGTCGATTTCGCGTACGGCTTCTGGAGCGGATAGAGCAGCGCGAAAATCCCGATGCGCGTCCGTCCCACGTCGCGCACGATGACCTCCGCGGTGTTCGCAAAGCGTCGCGTGCAGCCGGGATCGCAGTACAGCGTATTCGTCGTGAGCCACTGGAATTGCGAGTCGCGCATGCGTGCGAGCAGGATGTCGGGCGTGCGGTTGTCGAGCTCGTGATTGCCGAGGCCGACGATCAGGCCGGGATCGAAACTTTCCTTGTCGCCGTCGAGCAGATTCATGACGTCGATCATCGGTTTCGCTTCGAGGTATTTGCTCATCACGGAGGGATAAAGCGCGTCGCCGGCATGCAGCAGGAGGACCGCCGAGCCGTCGGCTTCGAGCTGCGTGCGCAACGTGCGGACACGCGCGAGGCCGCCCAGCTCGCCGCGTGCGAGCCCTTCGATTTTGTAGACGTCGTTGAGCTGGAGAATCTTGAACTGCGCCGGCTGCCGCGTCGTTGCACAAGCGCTGAAAACGAGCAGGACGAGAAGGGCTCGGAGTGGCCTCATGAAGCGCATGGTACATAATCCTCGGCCCATGAAACGCCTGCTGGCCGCGCGCGCGCTCGCGCGTCCCCACTCCGCTC
>DASVUA010000921.1:0-4258 GCA_036387295.1 Thermoanaerobaculia bacterium
GAGCAACAGCCGGCGGGCTAAGAGCCCGCCGCTCCACTGAAGAAGCGTGCGAGCCAGGGGACCGAACCGTCGCTCCAGAAATCGCGCCTGAAGGAGTTACAACGTGCCTCCTACCTCGGCGTGGGCGGATTCAGCACCGTAATCCGGCCGTCTGTTGTTGGCTCGAGGGGGGATCCGTTGAGTTTCTTCAGTTCGGACACGAGGACGTCGCGGAGGGGGGCGGCGTAGAAGATCGTGACGCGGTCCTTCGGGATTCTGGCCATCACCGACTCCGAGCCGTCGCCGCCCATGGCGATGAAGTCCGGCATGATCACGCTGTACGTCTTTTGCGGATCGATCGGACTGCCGTCTTCGAGCGTCGCGCTGACGAACCGTTCGAGCCCTTTTTTCGCGGCGTCGTACGTGTAGCGGATGCCGCTGACCTGCATGATGCCGCGCGCGCCGGTGGTGGTGTTGCGCAGCACCTCGGTCAGTTCCGCGCCGGTCATGATAACCATGGCCGGATAGTTGTCGAACGGGCTGACGGCGAAGATGTCGCCGTAGGTCAGATCGCCGCGCGGCAACTCGGAACGGATGCCGCCCGAGTTCATCAGCGCGATGTCCGCACCTGTGGCGCGGCGCAGGGTGTCGGCGATGAGATTGCCGAGCGGCGACTCCGCCGAATATCCACGTGTGAACAGCGCGTCCGTACGGATGCCGAGCTTCTCATCGCGTCGCGCGGCCACGCGCCGCAGGTACGGCGCGATCGTCGTCGCGACGCGCGTGTCGGGCTCGATCGTCTCGCCGCCGAACGTACGCGGCACGAGCCGCGCGCCGGCCGGTGCGAGCCGCGGATCACAGTGATTCGTCCCTTCGTACACGAACGAGCAGATCATCGTGTGCGGCCGGATCTCGCTCTTCGTGACGCGGTTGTTCTCCGTATCCACCCACAGATCGAGCGTCGAGAACTCGCGGCTCATCGGCTGCCCCTGCAGCGCCGGCACGCCGTTCACGTAATGCCCCATGTTCGCGTGCGTGTGGCCGGCGAAGAAGCCATCGATGGTTCCCGACGGAAGCTGCTCGAGATAGCGCACAGCCTCCGCGTTGCGGTCGCAGCTCGCGAGGTCGTGCGGTTCTTCCATCTTCGTGCAGCGGCCGCCCATGTGGGCGACGACGATGATCGCGTCCGCCCCCAGCCGCCGCAGCTCGCGTGCGGCCTGCAGCGTCGCGGCGATGGGGTCGGTGAACTCGAGCGAGGCGACGTTGATCGCCATCGTCACATTCGGAGTGTCGGGCGTGGAGAGACCGATGACTCCGACGCGCGCCCCCCCCACGCGCACCATCGTGTAGCGCCTGACCCAATCAGGTGTTTTTCCTGTGGCTTTCTCGACCATGTTCGCCGAGAGAAACGGGAACATCGCGAGATCGGCATTGCGCTTGAGCGCGCCGAGCGCGTCGTCGCCCGGGTTGCGCGGAATGGCCTCGGGGCCGAGCGGTCCGAAATCGAACTCGTGATTTCCGACGGCCGCGGCGGTGTATCCGAGGACGTTGTAGCCGCGAATGACGGCCTCACCTTCGAAGATGTTCGATTCGAGCGTCCCCTGAAACATGTCGCCCGCATCGACGAGCAGCACGCGGCCGCCGTGCTGCTGCCGCAGCGTCTGCACGTAGCCGCCGAGGGAGGGCAAGCCACCCCACAACACCCCTTCACCGCCGCCGGGAGGCGTTTCAACATGTCCGTTGAACCACCCGTGCACGTCCGTCGTCCCGACGACCACGACGTGGACCGGCGGCGCAGGCTGCCGCACCGTCGTCGAGGTACAGGCGCCGGCCAGCAGGAAGAGAACCAGGGGGAGGGACCGTTTCATCGCGCGGGATTGTACGCGGCGCCGCCTGATGGCGCCGGGCTGCCGGTGACCAGTTGTCTGCGCGGTGCCGCTCAGGCGACACTCCACCGATCACAGACAGCCGACAACCTTCCATGAAACGCATGTCGTACCATGTCGCCGCTACTGCCACGGCTTTGTTGCACCTCGCCTTCATCGCGTTCGTCATCGCGGGCGGGCTGCTCGTGCTCCGCTGGCCGCGGCTGATGTGGTTGCATCTTCCGGCCGCCGCATGGGGCGTGCTGATCGAGTTTTTCAGTTGGTACTGTCCTCTGACGAAGTGGGAGAACTACTTCCTCAGACAGGCGGGGCGCGCGGGATACGACGGCGGGTTCGTCGCGCACTACATCATGCCGCTCATTTACCCGGCGGGCCTCACGCGCGGGATCGAGATCGCGATCGGCGCTTTCGTGCTCGTGCTCAACGCCGTCATTTACTGGAGAGTTTTTCGATAGATGTCCACAACACCAGCAATACCGCAACATCCGGTCGAGACGGTCGACCATCAGACGTTTGCGAGCCTCGGCCTCAGTTCCGAGGTGCTCGCGACGGTCGACAAGATCGGCTTCGTCCATCCCACTCCCATTCAATCCGCCGTCATCCCAACCGCCCTCACCGGCAAAGACGTGATCGGCCTGGCCGAGACCGGCTCGGGCAAGACCGCGGCGTTCGTGCTGCCGATGGCCGAAAAGCTCGTGCACGGACGTGGCGTGCGCGGCCTGATCATGGCACCGACGCGCGAGATCGCGCTGCAGACGAAAGCGTTTCTCGATCTCTTCGGCAAACATCATGAGCTCAGCACCGCCTGCCTCATCGGCGGCGTGCGGATGAAGCCGCAGCTCGAAGCGCTCAAGGAAAAGCCGGACATCATCGTGGCGACGCCGGGAAGGCTGCTCGATCACGTGATGCGCCGCAGCGTGTCGCTCGAGGCGATCGAAGTGCTCGTGCTCGATGAAGCCGATCACATGCTCGATCTCGGCTTCCTGCCGCAGATCCGCGAAGTGCTGAAGCGGCTGCCGCGCGAACGGCAGACGATGATGTTCTCGGCCACGATGCCGGACTCGATCGAGATGATCGCGCGCGATTTCATGAGCGATCCGACGCGCGTCGACATCATGCCCGTGGGCGGCGCGGCCGAAGGGATCACGCACCGCCTGTACGTGGTGAAGGAAGAAGACAAGCGCAATTGCCTGCTCGCGCTGCTGAACGAGGAGCTCGGGTCGACGCTCGTCTTCACGCGCCGCAAGATCGACGCGGAGTGGTTGTACTCGGTGCTCGACCGCAAGGGTCATCCGGTTGCGCGCATTCACGCCGACCAGTCGCAGAACAAGCGCGTCAGCGCGCTCAAGACGTTCCGCGAAGGGCAGCATCGCATTCTCGTCGCCACCGACATCGCCGGCCGCGGCATCGACATCCCGGGCATCGAGCACGTCATCAATTTCGACATTCCGGAGAACGTCGAAGATTACGTGCATCGCGCCGGCCGCACCGCGCGCGGGAAGGCGATCGGAATCGTGGCGACCATCGCGACCTGGCAGGATCTCCCGATGGTCCGGAAGATCGAAGAGACCCTCGGCGAGAAGATCCCCCGCTGCACCGCGACCGGTGTCGAGCCGTGGGAAGAATCGGAGAAGAAGCCTGCTTCGCGCGAGCGGCGGCGCGTCTAGTCGACGTCGCCCGCTTCCGGTTCTCTGAACAACAACAGCGACGCCGCGGCCGCAGCAAGCGTGTCGCGGTTCGCTGCATCGGGCGCGATCCAGACGCGCCCGCGGTTCACCGTCTCGACCACCGCCACCCGCTCTTCGCCGCGCAGCACCTCGAAGCCAAACGGTTCGCCCGCGGGCAACTTCGCGCCGGCGGGACGATGCAGCGAGCGCACTTCGAGTGCGTTGCCGTCGTCATCACGCAGCGTGCCGCGGAGGGTCGGCTCGATCTTGCCGGTGCGATGCAGCGTCAGCGCGTGACGCTCGCCGCCGCGGTCATAACCGCAGACGAGGAGCGGCTTCCTGCCGAGTGCCGCATCGACGAAGAAGCCGCTCGCGCCGAGGACCAGCTCTTTCGTGTGGCACTCGACCGCGACGCCGTTCATCGTGAGGTGATACCCCTGATCCGCGCGCGCCACCTGCAGGATGCCGGCTTCGGCGAGCCATGAGCGCGTCGTCCCTTCGTCGACCATTTCCGTACGCCACTCTCCGAACGAGAGCGGCGCATTCCAGCGCCGCGGATTGGCGCCGCTGACGTCATACGCGTCAGCAGGAAGATCGAGACGAGCGGTAGTACACGCGGCGAACAGGAAGAGCGTTGCAATGAAAAGGCGCTTCATGACTGCGGCAGTTTATCGCGCCTTGGTACCGCGCTCATCTCGCCGTCTGTCTGGTGGAGCGGCGGGGGGG
>DASVUA010000922.1:0-10926 GCA_036387295.1 Thermoanaerobaculia bacterium
CCCGCCGCTCCACAAGCTTGTTGGATCGCCGCTAGGTCCACTCTTCGCGGCCGGTGCGGCCTTTTCCCGGCGTTCGCGAGCCTTTGCGGCGGTCGACGTCGGGGATGATGATTTCGCGCTCGGGGCGCGTTTTCTCGAACTCGGCGATGAACGCCTCGGCCTCGTCGACGACCTCGTCCCACGACGCAGGAACGGTCGCGTTGGCGCGGAGGCGGTCGCAGTGCTCGCGGAAAACTTCGCAGCGGCGGACGGCTTCATCGAAGCGGCCGTGCACCTTGAGGTTCGAGTCGACGCGGTGACGCAGGTAACTCTGCAGATCGGGGATGCGCTCGATGTGGCTGCAGAAGAGAATCACGTCGTTGCCGGCCATGAGTGCGCGCTCGGTGATCTCTTCGTACGAGCCGAGATCGGAGACGGCGTGCATTTCCATGTCGTCGCTGACCGCGATGCCGTCGAAGCCGATCGCATTGCGCAGCAGGTCGGTGGTGAGGCGCCAGCTCAGCGTGGCGGGAAGATCGGGATCGTCCTCGACACGCGGATAGGTGCCGTGGCCGATCATGATCGAGCCGGCCGCCGGTCCCAATCGCTGGAACGGAACGAGCTCGCGCTTGAGCAGCACGTCGAGCGGCACGTCGATGACCGTCGCGCCGTAATGCGGATCGGCCGAACCTTCACCGATGCCCGGCCAGTGTTTCAGACACGACGCGACGCCGGCGCCATGCAGGCCGCGCATGAATGCACCGGCCAGCTCGACGACGTCGTCGGGAGTGCCGCCGAACGTGCGGCGCTCGAGCCCTTTCGGAGCGAGCTCGCCGCGGATGTCGACGACCGGGGCGAGATCGATCTCGATGTCGAAGTAGCGGAGCGCCATGCCGATCAGCTTGCCGAACCATTCGGAGAGCTCGACCGGCCGCTCCCCTTCTTCGAACGCCTGCGCACTCGGCAGCCCGGGAAGCACGCTGCGCAGACGGTCCACGCGTCCGCCTTCCTCGTCGATCATGAAGAGCGGCGGCTTGTTGTCGCCCGCGAGCGATTTGACCTCTGCGATGAGGTCGCGCAACTGCGAAACGCCTCCGATGTTCCGCCCGAACAACACGACCGCGTAGGGCGTGTTTTCGTGCAGGATTCGCCGCTCGAGATCCGTGAGCGTTTTTCCGGTGAGGCCGATTCCAAGAACGTCGGTGGTCATTCGGGGTGGCATCCTAACAAAGTGTTGTCGGTTGTCAGTGGTCGGTTGTCTGCAGGTTTGGCCCAGGCCGAACGTCGCAGAGAACCGACCACGGACAACCGGCAACTGCTTTACTGCAGCTTCTGCTTCAACTCGTACAGCACATTCAGCGCCTCTCTTGGTGCGAGGGCGTCGACGTCGACGTTGCGGAGCGCTTCGACGACGGTCTGTTCCTTCGAATTGAAGAGGCCGAGCTGGCGTGTGGCCGGTCCTCGCTTGCGCGTTTCTTCGACCAGATCGCGCTCTTTCCGCTCGAGGGTATCGAGGATTTCTTTCGCACGCTCGGTCACCGAGGCAGGGATGCCGGCGAGCTTTGCCACCTGGATGCCGTAGCTCTTGTCGGCCGCCCCTTCGACGACTTTGCGAAGAAAGATGATCTGCTCGTTCCACTCTTTCACCGCGACGTTGTAGTTCGCCACGCGCGACTTCGTTTTCGCGAGGTCGGTGACCTCGTGATAGTGCGTCGCGAACAGCGTGATTCCGCTGCGGGCCGGGTTGTCGTGGAGATATTCGATGATCGCCCAGGCGAGCGAGAGACCGTCGAAGGTCGCGGTACCACGGCCCACTTCGTCGAGGATGATGAGCGAGCGGTCGGTAGCGTTGTTGAGGATGTTCGCGGTCTCGTGCATCTCGACCATGAACGTCGACTCGCCGCGCGCGAGCTGATCGGACGCGCCGACACGGGTGAAGATGCGGTCGAACACGCCGAGGCGTGCTTTCGACGCGGGAACGAACGACCCGACCTGATTGAGCAGCACGATCAGCGCGACCTGGCGCAGATAGGTCGACTTGCCGCCCATGTTCGGGCCGGTGATGACCTGCATCCCGTTTTCGTCGCGCACGATGTTCGTGTGATTCGGGATGAAGCGCTCGGCCGCGAGCTGCTCGATCACCGGATGGCGTCCATCCTCGATGCAGATCTCGGCGAGATCGCTCAGTTGCGCACGCACATAACGATTGCGCACGGCGACCGTGGCGAGTGAGCAGACGGCGTCGATCTCCCCCACCGCACGGGCCATCGCGAGAATGGCCGGCGTGACCTGCGCGATCCTGCCGAGAAGCTCGTCGTACAGACGGAGCTCGATGGCGATCGCTTTCTCTTCCGCGCCGACGATCTTCTCTTCCAGCTCTTTGAGGTCGGGCGTGATGTACCGCTCCGCGTTCGCAAGCGTCTGCTTCCGGATGTAATCGGCCGGCGCTTTGGCGAGGTTCGATTTCGAGATCTCGATGTAGTAGCCGAACACCGAGTTGAAGCGGACTTTGAGCGACGAGATGCCGGTGCGCTCCCGCTCGCGCGTCTCGATCTCGAGCAGCACCGTTTTCGAGTCGCGCGCGATCGAGCGAAGCTCGTCGAGCTCGCGATCCACACCATGCGCGATGACGTTGCCTTCGCGGATGTTGATCGAAGGATTGGGATCGAGGGATTTCGCGATGAGGGAAATCGTGGCGTCGAGAGAGGCCTCTCGGGTTGTCGGTTCTCCGTTGTCGGTTGTCTGCGGTGCGTCGCCGTGACCACCGACAACGGACAACTGACAACGGTCGCGCAGCGACATGAGCAACGGTCCCCGCAACTCCCCCATCGTTTCGCGCAGCTCACCGACCATCAGCAGCGAATCGGCGAGGGTGAGGCATTCGCGCGGCGTGGCGGTTCGGAGAGTGATGCGTGAGGCGACGCGCTCGAGATCGGCGATCTTCTGCAGGCGCGCGGTCATCTGTTCGAGGATCGCGCGGCCGCGCGTGAGCTCGTCGACGGCATCGTGGCGGTCGAAGATGGCTTCGCGATTCGTGAGCGGCCGGGTGAGCCAGCGCCGCAGCGTCCGCGTGCCGAGCGCGGAGCGGGTGGCGTTGACGACGCTCCAGAGCGTCGCGCGCGGACGGGCGGCGTCGCGCGATTCGACGAGCTCGAGATTCGCGAGCGTAGCGGCATCGAGCTGCAGAAAATCGGCGTCGTTGTCGACGCGCAATGAGCGGACGTGCTCGAGCGGCTTTTTGTGACTGGCGGTGGCGTAACGCAGCGCGCCGCCGGCCGCACCGATGCGCGCGTCGTCGCCTTCGAGACCGAACCCGCGCAGCGACTGCGTTCCGAAATGCTTGCTGAGGTAATCGTGCGAGCCGCCGGTCTCGAAGAGCGACGCTTCGACCGTGGTGATCGGGATGTTCAGCACGGGCGCGATCGTTTCGCCGCCACTTTCTTTCGGCACGATCGCTTCGCGTGGCGCGAAACGGGCGACGTCGTCGTCGAGCCGCGCGTCGTGCAGCGAGCGGTACGTGGTGACGAAAAAGTCGCCGGTGGAGACGTCGAGGTAGGCCGCACCGACTTCGGCACCGTTCGGCACGAGCGCGAGGAGATAACAACTGTCGCGCTCGACGATGGACGATTCGGTGGCGGTGCCGGGGGTGACGATGCGGACGATTTCCCGCCGCACGAGTCCTTTCGCCGCCGACGCCTCCTCGGCCTGTTCGCAGATCGCCACACGCAATCCGTGGCGGATCAGTTTGGCGATGTAGCTGTCGGCCGAATGGTGCGGAATACCGCACATCGGCGTCTCGTACTCCTGCCCCTTGTTGCGCGCGGTCAGGACGAGGTCGAGCAGCGGCGCGGCTTTCTCGGCATCTTCGAAAAACATCTCGTAGAAATCGCCGAGCCGGTAAAAAAGGATCGCGTCCGGCACCTGCCGTTTGATCTCGAAGTACTGCTCGAGCATGGGAGTGAGTTTGGTGATGGGGCGGGAGGACATGAGTCGGCCGTGCAGTTTATCCTGCACTACGATTGGAGGCGCTCCCCTGCCTGAGACGCGGCGGGAGCTCGATCGTTCACCGCGGCCGGCGCACGCGCAGCAACTCGCCGCGGTCGATCCCCAGCTCCACGACGATCGCCTCGCGCAGATGCGTGTGCGGTACGCGATCGAGCAGCACGATCCAGCGGTCTTCCGGCGCCCCTTCACCGCGGCGCGCGCGGGCGACGTGCACGACGGCGTACTCTTGATGGCCGCGCTCGCGCAGGATGGCCCTGGCGCGTTGCGCGGCGTCGATCGAGAGCATCCGTCCGCGCGGCCGCGACGGATCTTCGAGCCCGCCCAGGGCGAAGAAAAGAATCGCGCAGAGCGCAATCCACGACAGGTACAACGGCCACCAGCGGCGAGTGCGACGGAACACGCGCACATCATACGGATCGTTGGGCGCCCGAACGCTCCTCGGGAACCGCTGTCATGCGGACGCGGCGGGCGCGGCGGTGGCAGTGTGTTTGCTACGCAGCAGATGATTCGGTTCGGAGGGTGGCATTGATCGTAGAGAAGAAGCATCTGGACAATTTCACGATCCTTTACGTGGAAGGGCTCATCAAACTCGGTGAAAGCGCCGAGTTCTTTTCCTCCGCGCTGGAGAACGTGCTCAAGAACGAAAGCACCAACGTCATCATCGATTTCACGAAGATCGATTACATCGATTCGACAGGCATCGGTGAGCTGGTGGGATACCTTGGGAAGTTCACGGGTCAGAACCGCAAGCTGATCCTGGTGAACCCGTCCGAGCGCATTCAGAAGCTGCTGAAGCTGGCCAAGCTCGACTCGGTGTTCAAGATCTACAGCACCGAGGATGAAGCGGTCGCGGCCGAGAGCGGCACGCCGGCCAAAGCCAGCTAGCCAACGGCTGCCGTTGCGGGCTCGAGGGGCTTCGCCGCCTGACGCGGCGAGGCACCTTGCGCCCGCAAGTCGCAACACTTCTCCTCCATCCGCTCGCGCGCGCCGCGATTCACATAGACTCCGCACGATGAGCGTACCGATGACACGGGTGCTGCGCGGGGGAATGGTCGAGTCGGTGCACCGCGGATCGATCGCAGTGGTCGACGCGCGCGGCAAGCTGGTCGCCTTCGCGGGCGATCCCGCCACCCGTACCTGCCTCCGTTCCGCTGCCAAGCCGTTCCAGGCGATTCCACTCCTCGAATACGGCGGCCGCGACGAATACGAGCTGACCGGCGAGGAGCTCGCACTCACCTGCGGCTCTCACGGCGGCGAACCGATTCACGTTTCCACCGCCGCGGCGTTGCTGCGCAAAGGTGAGTTCGACGAACAGGACCTGATGTGCGCCGCGCATCTGCCGTTCGACGACAAAGCGGCGGCCGATCTTCGCGCGTCCGGCGAGGCGCCGTCCTCGCTGCACAACAACTGCTCGGGGAAGCATGCCGGGATGCTGCTCGCGACGCAGGTGATGGACGCGCCGAGCGCGAAGTACATCAATGCAGGCCACCCGCTGCAGATACTGATGCGGTCGACCGTTGCCGATTTCGCGGGACTCGCTCCGGACGAGGTTCCGATCGCCATCGACGGCTGCGGCGTGCCGGCGTTCTTTCTCTCCCTCTATCGCTCGGCGTTCGCGTATGCGCGGCTGATGGCTGGCGCGATCGAGCGCTACGCGGAGAGCGGTCAGCACGTCGTCGATGCGATGACCTCGCATCCGCACTACGTCGCCGGAAACTGGAGCATGACGACGCCGCTCATGGCAGCGTTCCGCGGCCAGCTGCTCGCGAAAGAAGGCGCGGAGGGGTTCTACGCGATGGCGCTCGCGCCGTCGCTCTGCGCGCGATTGACCGAAACGCTGCGGCTCGCGGATGATGGCGCGCTCGGAATCGCGTTGAAGATCGAAGACGGCTCGATGGATCGCGGCCGCAATCCTGCGATCCTGCATCTCCTCGAGCTCCTCGGCATCGATCTCGACGAGCGGCCCGAGCTCGAGCCGTATCGCGATTCCCCGGTGCGCAATCATGCGGGGTTGCTGGTCGGCGATGTGCGGGCGGAATTCGAACTGGAGGTTCTATGAAGAAGTGGATCGTGGTGATGGCGGTGGCGCTGGCTTCGTGCAAGACGGTTGGCGTTTCGATGACGCGCGGCGGGTATGCCGAGGTATCGCCGCAGATTGCCAATGAAATGATGCTCGACTCGCGGCAGGTCGTCATTCTCGACGTCCGCTCCGCCAGCGCGTATCGCGGCCCGCACGGCCACATCGCCGGCGCGGTGAGCGCGCCCTTCGAAGCGATCGAACGGCAGTTGCCCGAGCTCCTTCCCTACCAGAACCAGACCGTGCTCGTGTACGGCGAGAGCGACACGGATGGTCCGGTCGCCGCGAAACTGCTGACGCTCGCCGGCTTCCGGAACGTGGTCCACGTCTCAGGCGGGCTGCTCGGCTGGATTGAGAACGGCTATCGCACTGTTAACGCGCACTGACCATGAAACGAGCCTTCCTCGCAGTCTCGCTCCTCGTCTGCTCCGTCGCCGCACACGCACAACGCATCGATCCGACCGCCAGTTTGAAAAACTACGCGGCGAAAGTGCTGCCCCGCTGCCCCGGCGGCGTGATGACGCTCGAACCGGTGGAAGGGGGCCCGGCGAACTTTACGACGTACGTCGTTCAGGTGCGCTCGACGGATCAGTATTGCGGCACGCAGAAGTACCTCCTGCATTCCGCAAAGACGCAGCAGGTCGTGATCGGCTCGGTCGTTCCGCTGCCGGCCGACAGCCGTCCGGTCGCCGCGCGCATCATCGAGCAGGGCTCGAAAATGCTCGAAAAGCAGGTGAAAGCGACCGTCGCCCCATTCCCCCTGCCGGACGGACTGAAGGCCATTTCGATCACGCGTGAAACGCCGTTCGGGCCGTTCGCCTATCAGGGTTTCGTCGACCAGAGCGAGAAGTTCCTCATCGTCGGCTCGCGCGGCAGCATCACCGGCGATCCGGCCAAGGCGCTGCGCGAGACCCTCGGCGCGGCAAACGCGGCCCGCCGCGGCACCGCGGCTGCGAAAATCGAGATCCTCGAGCTCTCCGACTTTCAGTGCCCCACCTGCGCTCGCGCGCACGAGAAGCTCGAGCCGATCATCGCCGCGAACCTCGGCAAACTGAATTACGTGCGCATCGACCTGCCGCTCTTCGAGCATCACGAGTGGGCGCTGCAGGCCGCAATGGGCGCGCGTGCGATTCAGCGCGTGGCGCCGGGAAAATACTGGGCGTACGTCGATACGATCTTCAAGAACCAGGAAACGATCGGCAAGCGCAAGTTCGACGACGTGCTGCGCGAGTACGTCGATGACAACGACATCGACCGGGCCGCGGTCGAGAAAATCTACAACTCGAAAACCGAGCGCCAGGCGCTCCTCGACCAGATCAGCCGCGCCTTCGCGGTCGGCATCGCCTCGACGCCCACCTTCATCGTAAACGGCCAGATCATGGGCTTCGGCCCCGACGGCGCCTACACGATCGAACAAATCCAAAACGCCCTCGGCGCCTCCCCAAAAGCAACAGGCGCAAAAGCAGCGACAAAGGCATCCGGCAAGAAGAAGGGCAAGTAAGCACGCTCGCGCGTGCCTGAATCACAGCCGTCGCAACTCTCGAATGCCCGGTCTGGTGGAGCGGCGGGCTCTTAGCCCGCCGAGCATTCGATGACGTCGGCGGGCTAAGAGCCCGCCGCTCCACTAAAGCACGTGACGTTCACGGCTGAGCGGGATTCGCAGGATGGCTTCACAGCCGTGCCGATCGCTGCGATTGCGTAACTCAAGGGAGCCGCCGTGTGCTTCGGCGATCTGGCGCGAGAGCACGAGGCCGATGCCGCTGCCGCCCGGTTTCGTGGTGAAGAAGGGGGTGAAGAGATTTGCGGTCGACGCGAGTCCCGGACCTTCGTCGACGATCGCGAGCTCGGCGGCGTCGCCATTCGTTCGCCACTGCACCGACACGCCTCCTCCCGTTTCGAGCGCCGCGTCGATCGCGTTTTTGAGCACGTTGATGACGACCTGTTCGAGCTGATCCTCGTCCGCTTCGAGCTTCGCGGACGGCCCTCCTTCGATCGCCACCTCGACCCGCCGGTCGAGCGCGACCGCGCGGCGCACGACTCCCTCGAGGTCGACCGCGCGCAAGGTCGGCTCGGGCAGGCGGGCGAGCTCTGAGTAGACGGAGAGAAACCGCGCGAGCGCATCGGCGCGGCGGCTGATGACGCCGAGGCCGCGCGTCAGATTCGCGTGCAGCGCGGTCTCCCCTTTCGCAGCCGCCACCGCTTCTTCGAGCGAACCGGCAATCGATTTGATCGGCGCGAGCGAGTTGTTCAGCTCATGCCCGAGCACACGCACCACCCGCTGCCACGCACGGATCTCTTCCTGCCGCAACGCGCGGCTGATGTCGGCGATGACGAGCAGGCGGTGCGCATGCCCTTCGCGGCGGAACGTCGAAACGCGCACGTTCCAGCGTCCGTTGATCGCGCCGAAACTCCGTTCGACCGTCGTCGCATCGGCAAGCTCGAGGAGGTCGCTCACGCCGATCTCGTTCGCCGATTTGCCGAGCATCGCATCGCCGATGAGCCGTTCGCCCGCGCGATTCACCAGCTCGAGCCGCGACTCCCCGTCGAACGCGAAGATCGCCGCGTCGACTTCTGCGATCACCGCGCGCACGAGCGCCGCGGCTTCGAGTGCGGCGAGATGGCGGCGGCGCATCGCGGCGCTCAGCTCATTGACCTCGAGCATGATCTCGCCCAGCATCGCGCCGTCTTTCGCTTCGCGCGCGCGGATCGAGTAATCCTCTTCACGGATCGCGCTGATCACGTTCGAGAGCGTCCGCAGCGGATAGGCGATGACCTCGTGGATGGCAAGCGTCGCGATTCCAAGTGTGACGCCGACCAGCAAGGCAACGGTCCACGTCACGACGTCGGGATAATCGCCCGCCCACACCAGCAGCACCGACGTGACGGCGAGCGGCACGACGGCGATCAACGCGGTGCCGGCGATGCGGCGCTCGTACGTGAGCAGCTTGCTCATCAGAGCGAGTATCGCTGGATGCGGCGGTAAAGCGCACTGCGGCTGAGGCCGAGGAGCTCGGCGGCGCGGCTCACGTTGCCGTCAAAACGCGCCAGCGCTTTGCGGATCAGCAACGCCTCGACCTCCTCGATGTTCATCTCTTCGATCGACGATTGCGCCGGCGCTTCGAGCGCGAGATCGGCGCGCGTGATCTGCGCCGCGTTGCTCATCAGCACCGCACGCTCGACGGCGTGCTCGAGCTCGCGCACGTTGCCGCTCCAGGGATGCTCGAGCATCGTCTTCATCGCCGCGGCATGAAAGCCGTTGATGTCTTTGCGATAGCGTTTTGCGAAGCGCGCGAGGAACTGCGCGGCCAGCGGCGGAATGTCGTCGCGCCGCTCGCGCAGCGGCGGAATCGTGATCTGCACCGTGTTGAGGCGAAAGAGCAGATCCTGCCGGAACCGGCCGCCCTGCACTTCCTGTTCGAGCGCGGCGTTCGTGGCGGAGATGAGCCGCACGTCGGCGCGCCGCGTCTGCGAAGAGCCGACCCGTTCGAATTCGCCGTTCTCGATGACGCGCAGCAATTTCGCCTGCTGCGTGAGGCCGATGTTCGCAATCTCGTCGAGGAACAACGTCCCGCCATCGGCGAGCTCGAAGCGTCCGATCCGATCCTGCCGCGCGTCGGTGAAGGCCCCTTTGACGTGGCCGAAGAGCTCACTTTCGAAGAGGCTGTCGGAAAGGCCGCCGATGTTGACCGAGATGATCGCTTTCGACGCGCGGCGCGAGCTCGCATGCAGTGCGCGTGCGATGAGGCCTTTGCCGGTGCCGTTCTCGCCGCGCACCAGCACGTTCGCATCCGAGGGGGCGACGCGCTGCACGATCTCCAGCACGCGCCGCATGGCCGCCGACTCGGCGACGATCGGCGTCGCGCCGTCGCCGCGCAGAATCGAGTTCTCCGACTCGAGCCGCTGCGAGCGCCGCAGTGCGCGTCCGAGCTCGATCTGGTTGCGCACGATGGTGCGCAGGCGCGCGTTTTCCCACGGCTTCTGCACAAAGTCGCGCGCCCCTTTCTGCATCGCTTCGACCACGAGCTGGATCGACGCCCAGGCCGTCATCACCACGACCGGCAGCGTCGGATCGTACGCGTGCAGTTGTTCGAGGAGGTCGAGCCCTTCGACGCCGGAGCTGGTGTCGCGCGTGTAGTTCATGTCGATCAGCACGAGGTCGAGCTCGCGCGCACCGACAAGGCGGATCACCTCGTAGGGCGATCCGGCCTGAATGACTTCGCTTTCCTCGCCGTCGAGCAGCAGCGTCAGCGCTTCGAGCACGTCGGGTTGATCGTCGGCGATGAGGATGGTGGCTCTCAGAATGGTCTCCTCACTCGGGGCGCAGCGCGACGGCCGGCTGCACCCGCGTTGCCCGCCGCGCCGGGATGAAGCTCGCGGTGAGCGCCACGAGCGCGAGCGTCGCGGCCACACTGCCGAAGACGGCGGGATCGGTCGCTTCGACGCCGTAGAGCAATGCCGCCAGCACGCGCGTGGCCGGCACGGACGCGATGATGCCGATGACGACGCCGACGATCGCGACCTTGAAGCCATCGCGCACGACGAGGCGCAGCACGTCGCGAGGATCGGCGCCGAGAGCCATGCGAATCCCCATTTCGTGCGTCCGCTGCGCGACCGAATACGACAGCACGCCGTAGATGCCGATGGACGCGAGCAGCAGGCCGAGAGCAGCGAACAGCGTCAACATGGTCGCGTTGAACCGCGGGCGCGCAATCGTACCGGAGATGAGCTCTTCGAGCGTCTTGAGGTCCTTGACCGGCATCAGCGGATCGAGCGAACGGAGCGCACGCGACATCGGCACCTGCAGCGAAGCGGGATCCGTGGTGGCCGAAGCGATGACCGTGAACTGCCGCTGCGGATCGAGCGCG
>DASVUA010000923.1:0-1534 GCA_036387295.1 Thermoanaerobaculia bacterium
CCGCATCTGTCAAATATGTCCCTAGACACGATTGTCAGGAATGTCCCTGGTCATACCCTCCTAGCCCGCCCACCAATGAACACTCCGGCGGGCTAAGAGCCCGCCGCTCCACAGGCATCGCCGGCTTCCGAAGAAGAGCGAGGGGTCATCCGATCGGCACCGGCGCCCCGCGCCGTTCCACCGCTCGGGATGACACGCTGGGGGCCGGTTGCGTGCACCGCACGCTTATGGCGTGGCCGCGCTCGCGCCGTTACTCGCCGACGGCGACTTCGTCTTCGACGGCGGCGTTCGACTTGGCGTGGATGCCGAGGCGCTTCATCATCTCGTTGAGCGTCGACGGCTTGAGCTGCAGCAGCTCGGCGGCGCGTTTCTGCACGCCGTTCGCGAGCTCGAGCGACTGCAGGATCATCGTCCGCTCGTAATTCGAGACGGCGTCTTTGAGCGAGATGCCGTCGTGCGGAACGATCATCGCGGGCTGGTCGGTGCGCACCGGGTAACGAAGATAGTCCGGCAGCAGCTCGGTGGTGACGCGATCGCCGGTGCAGAGCACGACCGCGCGCTCGATCGTGTTCTCGAGCTCGCGCACGTTGCCGGGCCATGGGTGGTCCATGAGGATGTGCATCGCGTCGGCCGTCACTTCGCGGACTTTGCGCTTGTTCTCTTCCGAGTACTTTTGCAGAAAGTGATTGATGAGGAGAGGAATGTCTTCACGGCGCCGCCGCAGCGGCGGCAGCTGCACGGTGATGACGTTGAGCCGGTAGAAGAGATCTTCGCGGAACTTCGACTCCGCCATGAGCTTCTGCAGATCGGCGTTCGTCGCGGCGATGATGCGGACGTCGACTTTGATCGTGTCGACCGAGCCGAGGCGCATGAACTCTTTTTCCTGGATGACGCGTAGCAGCTTCGCCTGCGTCTCGAGATTGATGTTGCCGATCTCGTCGAGGAAGATCGAGCCGCCATCCGCTACCTCGAAGAGGCCGCGCTTCGTCGCGATCGCGCCGGTGAAGGCGCCTTTGAGATGTCCGAAGAGCGATGACTCGAGGAGCTCGGGCGGGAGCGAGCCGGAGTTGACGGTGACGAAGGCGTTGCGCGCTCGCGGGCTGGCGTGGTGGATCGCCTTCGCGACCAGCTCTTTACCGGTGCCCGATTCGCCGATGACGAGAATGTTCGAGCGTGACGGCGCGGCGAGGCGGATGAGGTCGAAGACCTTCCGCATCGTTTCGCTCTTGCCGATGATGTTCGAGTAGGAGAACTTGTCGGAGAGCTCCGATTTGAGGCGCTCGTTTTCGTGCGAGAGGCGCCGCTGTTCGAGCGCCTTGTTGACCGTGAGCACGACTTCTTCGTTCTTGAACGGCTTCGGGATGTAGTGGAACGCGCCGTACTTCATCGCCTCGATCGCGCCGTCGATCGACGAGAAGGCGGTGATGACGATGACCGGCAGCTCGGGGTTCGAGATGCGCATCGCGCGCAGCGTGTCGATGCCGCTGATGCCGGGCAGCATGACGTCGAGGATCACCAGATCGACTTCTTCAGT
>DASVUA010000924.1:0-6338 GCA_036387295.1 Thermoanaerobaculia bacterium
ACGTCCGAGAGCCGGCAGGTCGGCGATGCCGGTGCCACGGCCGCTGTTGTCGAACGTGGCGTTGCCGCTCGCGTAAACGCTGCCCGGACCGGCCGCGATCTTGCCGCCGCAGCTCGACACGCCGCCGCGCGCGTTCATCAGCGGGAGCGTGGTGCCGGCGCTGCTGTACGTCACGGCAATCGCGCCGCCGCCGCCGGCCCAGCAACCGGTGCCGCCGTCCGTTTCCAGCGTGCCGCTGCCGGAAAGCGTAGCCGTCGAAAGAGCGATCGAGCCGCCGGCGCCGGATGCTTCCCCGCCGCCCGGTCCCCCGTTCGCGCGGATGATGCCGTCGATGGTGGCGTTGCCTGCGCGGATGCTCACGATGCCGCCGCCGATGCCGCTGCGCCAGCCGCTCGCGCCGAGCTCGCGCGGCGCGTAGATGCTGCCGTACGTCGCGCCGGTCAGCGCCGCGCCGGACGATTCGATCGAGCCGCGGCCGAGATGGCTCGCCCCTTCCTGAATGATCTGTACGTTGCGCGCGCCGGGATAGGTGGTCTTCACGTCATAGCCGCGCGCGCTGACGTCGATCAAGGCGCCGCTTTCGACGCGCAGCGTGCCGGTGACGTCGAGATCGAGCGAGCCGCGCTGCAGGTGCGTCACCGTCGCGCCGCTCACGATGTCGAGCGCACCGGCGCGGACGCGATCGGTGGTGATCGAGCCGCGCAGCGTCTCGGATGTCGCTTCGATCGGATCGGTCGAGAGCAGTTGCGCGTCGCGCACGTCGAGCGCGTCGAAGCGGTAGATGCCCTGCCACGAATCGCCCGGTGCGATGCCGCTCGCGCCGCTCAGCGTCAACGTTTTGGCGTCGATGGCGGCGATGCGCCAGACCCCTTTCTCGACGCCGTTCGCGCCGGTGACGCGGACCCAGTGCGACGCAAAGTATGCCGGCACGTTCGAGGGGCGATCGGTGACCAGCGTCGCGCCGTTCGAGCCGGACTGCGCGAAGCCGCTGCCGAGCGACGGGAGATCGATGATGCCGGCCGCGCCGCGGCCTCCGGTGTCGATGGCCGCGCTGCCGAAGAGCGACTGCGGACCGCGCTCGAACACGACGCCCGGACCGCCGAACTGGTTGCTGCACGACGGCACGCCGGGGCGTGCGCGCAGCAGCGGGAGCGTGCTGCCCGCGGCGCTGTATTCGATCGCCACGGCGCCTGCGCCGCCCGCCCAGCAGGCATTGCCGCCGTCGGCTTCGACCGTGCCGCCGCCCGACACCTTCGTCGCGCTCAGCCAGACGGACCCGCCGGCGCCCGCCCCTTCGCCGCCGCCGTTGTTGCCGTTCGCACGCACCGCGCCGTCGATGGCCACGCTCGACGCGCGGATGCGGATGGCGCCGCCGCCGGTGGCGCTGCGATTGGCGCCACCGCCGAATTCGCGCGGCTCGTACACGCTGCCGTACGTCGCGCCGATCTGCGCGTAGATCGGATTCGTTTCGACCGCGCCGCGGCCGATGTGCGCGCCCGCTTCCTGGACGCGGTCCGGCAGGCGCGCGCCGGGATAGGTTTGATAGAGACCGTAGCCGCGGCCGGTCGCGTCGAGCGTGGCGTCGCAGGCGACGAAGAGCGCGTCGGCCGTGACGTCGAGGGTTTTGCCGGTGACGGGAACGAGCGTGCCGAGAACGGCCAGGCGGGTGAACGTGTGCGCGCCGTCGATCGTGACGGTAACGCCGGGGAAGATCACGACTGCCTTGTTGTCGTACGTCGTGTCGTTCGCTCCGATCGTGACGCTGGCCTTGATCTCCGTGCCTTTGATGACGCGGAACGTGGAGTCGGCGAAGGCGGTGGTGCCGGAGCTGGACGTGGACAGGCCGCGAACGGTGAACGCGCTCGCGTCGGCGACGTCAGGAATGGTGAAGGTGATCTCGTACGCGTCGGCAACACCGTTCACGGCAGTGGCAACCGTGGTCGTGGCGAGGCCGTTCGGATCGGCGATCGTGACGTCGACCCGCTGGATGGGGTTGTTCGCCGCCGGTCCTCGGGCGATGTAGCGGAAGCGGGCGACCTGGCCAGGCGGATACATCGCGCCGTCGCTGCCACACAGCGCCGTGATGGTCGGAGCGTTCGCGTCGACCACCGGGTGGACGATGACGTTGACGTTCGCGCTGCCAAAGTTCGCGTTGTTGTCTTCCGCCGTCACCACGATGTTCTTCGTGACGTCGCTCGTGCCGTCGACGAACGGCACCGGCACCTGCGCCGAGTGAACGTTCGCGGCGGCCGTCATCGGATAGTCGACGCCGTCAAGCGTGACGAACGCCCGCTTCACGCCGGAGTCGGCGTCGGTGACGGTCGCCTGCACCGCGATCTTCGCGGTCTGCCCTTCGGTGTACTGCGCGTTTGCGGCGGGCGCGGTGATCGTGACGACCGGCGCGATGTTGTCTTTGACGACGCGCGCGACCGCGCTCGTGCCGTTGCCGTCGTACGTTGCGGCGATCGTCGCCTCGACCGGTGCGGCGACGGCAGTGGTGGTGATGGTGAACGTGCCGGTGAGCGCGTTCGGCGCGATCGTGATCGACGGCGGCACGGTGGCCGCTGCGTGGTTGCTGGTCAGCTCGACCAGCGCCCCTTCGCTGCCTGCCGGAGCGAGCAGCGTGACGGTGGCGAGCGACGTGCGGCCGCCGGTGATCTCGCTCGGGTCGAGCGCGATCGAGGCGACGCCGATGTTGTTCGGGATCGTCCCCGCGGGCAGCGCATCCGAATCGAGCGCCATGCGATGGCGATCGCGCGCCGCCACGACGATCGCGGTGTCGGCCGCGCCGCGAACCGGAACGCGGAACGAGCCGTTCGCCGCGGCGGTGGCGCGGAAGCTGGCGCCGTCCGACGTCGTGTCGTATTCGAGCGAGTGGATCTCGGCGTTCTCCGAGGTCATGGAGACATCGAGACGGAGCGACGGCGGGATGCTGGCCGTCACTTCGTGCACGCGCACGCCGTTGACCACGTAACGAATGCGGTTCGGCATCTTCTCGATGCGGAAGACGGTGGTGCTGCTGTACGCGGCGGTCTTGTTCGCGTTGGCGCCGTTCGCCCACACCTCGTATTTCGCATCCGCGCGGAGCTTGAAACCGTACCGGCCTGGCTCGGTCTCGCCGCGCGTGGTGTCGTTCGGCGCGAGCGCGACCACGAGATCCTGATTCGTGAGCGAAGGCGTGAACGAAACGTAGCCGAATGCGGCGATCGCCTCGAGCGCCGAGATGCCATACGGACCGGCTTCGCTGCCCGGACGGCGCGCGAGCGAGAGTCGGCCGCGATCGCCGACGAAGATCTGCCAGTTGTGATCCCACGCTGGCGTCGTGCGAGCGGCGCTCGTCGTGCGGGCGACGACGTCCAGCGGCGCGTCGCTGTCACTCACCGCCCCTGCCGGCGCGACGAGCACGGGTCCATACAGGCCGCGCTCGATCGCGACGCCGGCCGCATCCAGCCGCGGCGCGGCGGTGTTGCCGGTCGACAATTTCGACGTGGCGTCGAGCACCGGCGCGTTTGCGGATTCGAGCAGGTCGTTCGTGACGACCGTGGTGGTCAACAACTTGACGTTTTCGAAGAGATAGAGGCCGTGCAGCGTGTCGCCGGCCTGCACGTTCACGCTGCCGCCGTGTTCATCGACGAGCGTGATGCGCGCATCGACGCCGCGTGTGAAGAGCAGCGAACGATGCGAAGCGTCGGGACGGAGGAAGAGCTCGGCGTCGTCGATCACGCCGAGGTTTTTCGGCTCGCCCGCGACGACCGTGGAAATCGCGTTTGCCGCGATCTCGCCGGCCGACAGCTCGAGCAGCGGCATGCCGTGAACGGCGGCCGGGCAACCGCCTTCGCAGCTGAACGTCGCGACGGCGGTGATGGCGCTCCCGTTCTTGCTGAACGAGGCGATCAGCGACTCGCCGCTGCGCGGATTGAAAGCGGTGAAGATGCTGCCGCTGTCGTACTCCCAGCGCTCATTGGCCCAGCGCGCGGCGAGGAAGTTGCGGCCGTCGATGCCTTGCGGCGAGTAGACGATGTAGCCGTCGTACGCGATTGCGTCCTGCGTCTGAATCTCGGCGAAGCCGTTGATCGCGATGACGTTCGCGTCGTTGGTGATGCTGTCGATGCGATACGTGCCGCGCGTCGTGCCGTCGGGCGTGGTGACGCGGACGCGGTGTCCTTCGAACGACGACGGCAGCCAGCGTTTGCCGCGCAGCGTCACGCTTGCGCCGTTCACGCTCGCGGCGCTGGTGCGCCCGAGGGATGGCAGCTCGGTGACTGTGAACTTGCTGTTGTTGCCGCGATTGTCGAGCAGCAGGTCGCCGTACACGGCCGCCCCGCCGCGGGTGTACACCGAACCTGCCCCACCCTCGGCGCCCCAGCCGGTGTACGCGCCGAACGAGGAGAGTTTCGAGAGCAGCGTGCCCGAGGCGGTGCCGTACTCGATCGCGATCGCGCCGCCGCCGCCGGTCGAACGGATGTGATCGGCGTTCGCGCCGAGCGCTTCGACCGAGCCCGCGCCGTTGAGCGCGCCGGCCGTGGTGAGCCACACCGAACCGCCCGCGCCGCCACCCCAGCCGATGGCGCCGGAGCCGGTGCCGTTCGATTGCACCGCGCCGTCGATGGTCATCGCGGCCGTGGCGTGCATGCGAATGACGCCGCCGCCGCGCGAGGCGTTCGTGACGCTGGTGTTGCCGCCGCTCCCCGCTTCGCGCGGACGGGTGATGCTGCCGTACGAGCCGCCGCTGCGCGCATGGGCAACGCCGCCGCGTCCGATGTGACCGCCGGCCGACTGATAGTCCGGCGCCGCTACGCCGGGTGCGGCGGTGTTGCGCGCGAAGCCGAGGCCGGTCACGTCGACACTCGCGCCGCAGGCGACGTACAGGCGATCGACGGTGAGGAGATCGGCGCGCATCAGGTCCGCGTGCTGCTGCACGACTTTGCCGCCCGGCAGCACGACGAGGTTCTTCAGGTGATGCGCGCCGTGCACGGTGAGCACGCCGCCGCTGCGGACGATGACGTTGAGGTTCTCGAACGCGACGTCGTCCGCGGGGATCACAGACGCGGTCGAGACCTCGGTGCCCGCGACCGCGGTGAGCGTCCCGACGAGAGTCGATTCGTTTCCGCCGACGCTGCGGGCGACGACGCGCACGTCGAAGCTCGTGCCGTCCGCGGTTCCGACCGGGATCGTGTATCTCGCTTCGTAGAGGTTGGTGCCGGCACTCGTGACGGTGAGCGGCGCGCCGTTGATGCTGATCGCGACGCTGTTCACGCCATTGCCGCTGCCGGCGAGCGCGGATGGAACGGCGGAGACGCGGAACGCCGTCTCGAACCCTGCCGGCGCCATCGCCCCCGGGCTGGCGCACACCCACGTCAGCACCGGCGCCTCGGGGTCGAAGAGCGGCTTCACGTAAATGGTGACCGCTTCGCTCTTGCTGTTCGCTTCGTAGTCGGTGGCGGTGACGGTGAGCGTCTTCGCGACCGGCGCGTCGCCGTCGACATTCGGCACGTTCAGCGTCTTGCGCCAGCGGTTGCCGCTGAGCGTGAGCTGGTGCTCGGCGCCGTCGAACATCACCTTCACGCTCTGCACCGCCACTTCGGCGTCGGCGGCATCGACTTCGACGACGAACGTCGCGCCGCTGCCTTCCTGCAGTTCCTGATTCGCGGCCGGCTGCACGATCGCCACGGACGGCGCGAGCGTGTCTTTGAGGATGCGCAGCGTGTGCGTGCGGGTGGTGGCCGCGCGATTCGGGAAGTTGTCGCTCGCGGCCAGTGTGAGCGTGACGTCGCCGCCGGTCGGAGTGGCCGGCGGGATCGCGACCGTGAAGTCGCGCGTCATGGTGGTCTGCGTCGGAGTCGCCGGCGTCTGCGCGGTGACGGTGCCGATGCTCGAGGTCAGCGTCAGCGACGTCACGGCCACGTCGTCCGAGGCCGCGGCGACGATGGCGATGCTGCGGCCGGCGTAGGTTTCTGTCGCCGGCGTGACGTTCATCGCGGTGACGACCGGCGCGCTGTTCGCGATGACGTTGAACGCAACCGGCGCGAGCTCCGCGGTGCGGCCGGCGCGATCGGTGACGCGCACCTTCAGCGACGCCGCGCCGGTCGTCGCGGTTGCGGGGATGGTGATGCTCGACGCGGTGTCGGGGACGTTCGGATTGAAGCGCGGGTACGCCACGACGTCGACCGGCTGCTTGTCGAGAATGGTGCGCACTTCGCGAATGCCGGCGATGCTGGTCGCGCTGGCGGTGATCGAGATCGGCGTCGCCTGCGGCTCATTCGCGCCCGCGGCGGGCGTGGTGGAAACGAACGTGACGCTCGGCTGATCAGCCGGACCGACGACCAAGGCGGTGGGAT
>DASVUA010000925.1:0-2776 GCA_036387295.1 Thermoanaerobaculia bacterium
CCCCACTCCAGATCAAGGATGGATTCTTGTGGCTTCGCCTCTTGCCTGTGCGGCTTCTTCGAGTCGTCCTGTTCGTTCCATGTAGTCCGCTTCGTAGTTGAGCAGGGTGATGGTGTCGATCGCGGAGCCGGAGGGCATGGGTGTCGCGATCAAGGCTCGCGTCGCGGCGTCGTACTTTGGGTGCGTGCCGCACCAGAGGAAGAAGACACTCATCGCGGCGAGGTAGGCGAGGGCGAGTGGTGTGCCGTACCTGCGCGCGGCGAGGGCGATGACGCCGAGCACGATCGTCGTGATGCCGATGGCCGCAAGGACGTCCATGCGCAAGTGCGGTGGTGTGTATCCGAGGAACGTGCGCCATTCGGGGCCGGCAGCGCGGAACGCGGCGAGGAGCTCGGACGGCGTCTGATAGGCGTTGAGGTTGAGGCGGGGAACGGCGATAAAGAGGATCATCGTCCATCCGGTGGAGGCGGTGGTGAGCAGTAAACCCAGCCAGCGCGGCAGGCGCTCGAGCAGGGCGGCGAGGCCGATGATGAAGAAGATCGTGCAGCTGTCGAAGCGCCGCTGACCGAACGACGCGCCACCCCAGAACCAGCGTTCGAGGATCGAGAGCAGGAGCCACTGCGCGGCGAACGTGATGAGCCCCGCACGTGCGAGCGCTTTGTCGTTCACGAAGAACAAGCCGGCGATTGCAAGCACGAGGACCGGCGTCCAGGTGGCGAGGCCGTGGTACCAGGAGAAAAGCGTTTCGAAGGGACGGAACGTCGCAAACATCTGCCACGGATGCGCGCGCCCGCCGATGTTCACGAATGCGAGCGGCGCTCCCCACAACATCTGGCTGACGATGAGCTGCGGCAGCGCCGCAATGAGCGCGCCGATGAAGATGATGTGTGCACGTTTGAGCAGATGCGGCGCGATGAGCAGCGGGACGAGTGCGATGACGATGTTCTGCGGGCGGGTGGCACAGGCGAAGCCGATCGCGAGGCCGAGCGCGAGGATGGGGGGGGTGCGCGTTGCGTCTAGGGAGTTGCCCGTGGACCGTTGCCCGTTGCCCGGGCGTTTTAGTTTCTGGGAAAGCAGGACGACGAGTGCGCATGCGGCGGCGCTGATGGCGTGCGACATCGTGGCGTGACGCAACGAGTAGAACGCGAGGGGGGAGCCGAGCCAGATCGCGATCGCCGCGACAGCGCGAGAACGCCCGGGCAACGGGCCACGGTCAACGGGCAACTGCAAACCGGCCAGCAACACGAACAACCCGGCACACGCGCTGGTGAACGCAACGGCGGCGACGTACAGCACTCCGAAGCCGTTGCCGTTGGCGACGAGATCGGCCGCAATGAATGCCGGATACCACGCCAGCGACGCGCCGGCCGTCCAGTGATTGCTGAGATGTCCGGTCGGCGTGACGTCTTTGAAGAGAATGCGTCCGTCGCGCACGAGCCGCACTTCCGCCCACTCGTTGAAGAAGAGCAGATCGCGATCGATCCAGGTGGACGGCAAGTAGGCGTAATACCCCGCTCCGTCGGGGCGCGTGATGCCGGGGGTGAGCCAGAAAAGCGCGGTCAGGAACCAGATGGCGACGACGAGCGCAACTCTTCGCTCACCCGCTCCGAGACCGGCACTCCAGCTTCCGCGCATGCATTCGCGATCGTCTCATACGCTTCCGCGCGACGTCCGCTTCGCAGCATGTCGAGCACGCCGGCGGCGATGATGCCGTCGAAGAACGCTTTGCGATCGATGTCGGTCGGCAGCGTCGCTTTCGCGCCGTCGCGCAAGGTGGCGAGCACTTCGTTGATCTCGTTGTACTCGGGGCCGATCGCGCGCTGCAGGTCTTCTTTGAGCGTCCGTGCAATCGCGGGCGATTTGCCGCCGGTCGAGACGGCGATCTGAATCGAGCCCGATTCGACGATCGCCGGGATGATGAATTCGCAGAGCGGCGTGACGTCGACGACGTTCACCGGGATGCGACGCGCGCGGCAGTCGTGCGCGATCTGTTCGTTGACGGTCGTGTCGTCGGTCGACGCGATGACCATGTTCGCCGTGGCGATGTCGCTGTGGTCGTAGTACTTCCGTTTCAGCGCGAGGCAGCCTTCCTTCGCCCATCCTTCGATCTCGTCGGTGAACTCGGGCGACACCACCGTCACGCGCGCGCCGTACTTCATCATCGTCTCCGCTTTGCGCGCGCAGACGTTGCCGCCGCCGATGATCACGACTTCGCGGTTTTCGATGTCGATGTAGATCGGGTAGTAGGGGTATTTCTTCATCGTTCCCCGTTGCTCGTTGCGAGTTGCCCGGGCTGGCTGGCGCCGAGGGATCAGGCCCGGGTAACCGCAACCCGGAACTCGGAACTAATAGATGGGAAACCGCCCGCACAACTCGCGCACTTCTGATTTCACCTGGGCGATCACGTCGGTGTCGCCTTTCGAATCGAGGACGCGTGCGATGAGCTCGGCGATCGTTTTCATCTCCGGCTCGCGGAGGCCGCGGGTGGTGACGGCGGGGGTGCCGATGCGCACGCCCGAGGCGACCATCGGCTTATTCTGGTCGAACGGAATGGTGTTCTTGTTGGTCGTGATGTTCGCGTCTTCGAGCATCTGCTGCGCCGCTTTGCCGGTGATTCCTTTCGAGAAGACGTCGGCCATGAAGAGGTGGTTGTCGGTGCCGCCCGAAACGATCCGGAAGCCGGTGTCTTTCACCGCGTTGGCGAGCATGCGTGCGTTGCTGACGACCTGCGCCTGATAGGCCTTGAACGCCGGCGAGAGCGCCTCTTTGAACGCCG
>DASVUA010000926.1:0-4446 GCA_036387295.1 Thermoanaerobaculia bacterium
CCCTCCACTGGTATGGGAGACGCGCGTACGCCTCTACGACAACCCTTCGCTCGCCGCCCACTCCTCGATGGCCTTCGTCGCCCGGTCGTTTTTGAAGTTGAAGAACGAGCGCTCGACCAGACGGTCCTCGTGCAGCGTCTGGCGGAACGCGGCCGCGTCGTCGATTACCGCGGCGAGCCGTTCGCGCATGGCCACGACCTTTACCGACGGAACGAACAGGCGGCGGTCCTCGGCCTCCGTTTCTTCCGTGCGCGTGGGGATGCGGAGGAAGCGCTCAGGTTCGCCGGGCGGCTCGGCGTCGAGCGGAATGTCGAGAATGTCGCCTGTCTCGAGGTCGAGATAGTGGGCGAGCGCTACGCCGAGGTAAGCGACTTGCAGGCCGTCGAGATCGAGCATGAGAGACGCAATGATAAGGTCGGTAGCCGAGTGAGTCAGGACCGCCTCGACGCAAGCCTCGACATCGACCGCCTCCCCACACGCGACGTCGTTCGCATCATCCAGGAGCAGGACGCCCTCGTCGCCGGTGCGGTGGCCGCGCAGGCCGAGCGGATCGCGCACGCAATCGACGAGATCACCGAACGGCTGCGCCACGGCGGCCGCCTCTTCTACGCAGGCGCCGGCACGAGCGGCCGCATCGCCATGCTCGACGCATCCGAGCTGCCGCCGACATACGGCATCGATCCGTCGCTCGTGCGCGTGCTCATGGCCGGCGGCGAGCGCGCCTACTTTGAAGCCGTCGAAGGCGCCGAGGATGACGAAGACGCGGCGATCGACATCGTCGCGCGCGAAGTCACCTCCGAAGATGCGATCGTCGGCATCGCCGCCTCCGGCACGACCCCCTACACCGTCGCCGCAATGCGCAAAGCGAACATGCTCGGCGCGCTCACGGTCGGCGTCACCAACGTCGCCGCGTCGCCACTCGCGCAGCACGTCGACATCCCCATCGTCGTCGAATCGGGCCCGGAAGTGATCATGGGCTCCACGCGCATGAAGAGCGGCACCGTGCAGAAGATGGTGCTCAATACGATCTCCACCGGCGTCATGATCCGCCTCGGCCGCGTCTACTCGAATCTGATGATCGACATGCCCGCCACGAACGAAAAACTCCGCAATCGCGCCGTGCGCATGGTCGAGCTCGCGGCCGGCGTCCTCCGCCCGATGGCCGTGCAGGCCATTCGCGAAGCGGAAGGAAACGTGAAGCTGGCGGCGGTGATCGCGAAGAAAAGAGTGAGCGCGGACGAAGCGCGCGCAATGCTCGCCGCACAATCGATTCGCGAGGTGCTCGGGTGACGTTGCAATGAGCAGCCTCGAACGCCTCATGCACGTCGCGACGAAATACTCGCGGCGCATCATCGGCCTCATGTCCGGCACCTCGCTCGACGCCATCGACGTCGCGATGGTGCGCATCCAGAAGCATGGCATCACCGCGCAGGTGAAACTCGAGCATTTTCGCGAGTATCCGTACCCGCCGAAGATCCGCGCCGCCATTCGCGAGATGTTCGATCCGGCACGCGCACGCATCGACGACATCTGCCGCTACGACTTCATCCTCGGCGAAGTCTTCGCCGCCGCCGTGCTGCGCATGCTCGAAGAGACGAAGACGAAGAAAGAATCGGTCGACCTCATCGCGTCCGCGGGACAGACGATCTGGCACGACCCGAACATCACGCTCGTCAACGCCGACGTCGACTGGATCGATCATCCGATCGAAACGCGCTCCACGTTCGCGATCGGGCAATCGGCCGTCATCGCCGAGCGCACCGGCATCATCACCGTCGGCGACCTCCGCGTGCGCGACGTCGCGGCCGGCGGACAGGGCGCGCCGCTCGTGCCCTACTTTGACTGGGTGCTGCTGCGCCACAAATCGCGCGGACGCTGCATCCAGAACATCGGCGGCATCGGCAACGTCACCTACATCCCGCCGAAAGCGCAGTGGGACGACGTCATCGCGTTCGACACCGGTCCCGGCAACATGATCATCGACGAGCTGACCTGGGTCGCGACCAACGGCAAGCAGACCTACGACATCGACGGCGTGCTCGCCGAAAGCGGCATCGTGCACGACGACCTGCTCGAGCGCTGGATGTCGGATTCCTATTTCGCGATGTCGCCGCCGAAGACGACCGGACGCGAGCTGTTCGGCACGCAATACGCCCGACGCATCCTCGCCGAATCGCCCGACCTCCCGATCCCCGACCTCATCGCCACCGCCACCGCGCTTACGGCCGAAAGCATCGCCCGTTCGTATCGCGACTTCATCTTTCCGCGCGGCCCGGTGCACGAAGTCATGCTCGCCGGCGGCGGCGCCAAAAACCCGACCCTCGTGCGGATGATCAAAGAGCGGATGCCGAAGCAGAAACTGCTCATCTACAAAGCCTCCGAAGCAAAAGAAGCCATGGCCATGGCAATGATTGCGAACGATTCCGTGGTCGGCCTGATCACCAACGTTGCCGGTGCGACAGGCGGACGTCCGACGGTGCTGGGGAAGATATGCCTCTGACGTGTCATTCCGCGCGAAGTCGAGAAATCCCCTCCCGATTCCGGATAGCAGGAGCATGATCCACATTCACGGCCGCGCCTTTGTCGATGGCGCATTGCACGAGGACATCCTGATCTCGATCGACGAGCAGGTGATCGTCGACGTCGAGCGGACGGCGCACGTCCCTGCCGAGGCGGAGCGGGTCGGCGGCATCATCGTTCCTGGATTCATCGACGTGCACGTGCATGGCGGCGACGGCGCCGACTTCATGGACGCGGACGAAGAAGCGACCTCGCGCATCGTCGGCTTTCACGCGCGGCACGGCACCACGGCCCTGGCGGCGACGACGCTTTCCGCCTCGCGCGGCGACCTGCAGAGCGCGGTCGAAGTGATCGCGCGCGTGGCCCGCGACACCGGCTGCGCGGAAATCGTCGGCGTGCATCTCGAAGGTCCGTTCATCAACGCCACGCGTGCCGGTGCGCAGGATCGGGACTCGATTCGCGTCGCCGACATTCACGAGCTGGCGGCGCTCATCGCGGAGGCGCCGCGGCTGCGATGGATCGTCACGGTCGCGCCGGAGATCGAAGGAGTGCGCGCGCTGATCGAACAATTCAAAGACCGCGTTCTTTTCTCGATCGGACACACCTCGGCCGATCACGGCGCGGCCGTCGAGGCGCTGGAATGGGGCGCCGGTCACTTCACGCATCTCTACAACGCCATGACGCCGCTGCATCACCGCGATCCGGGCGTCGTCGGCGCCGCGTTCAACGCGATCGACGCAACCGCGGAGCTGATCGCCGACGGCGTGCACGTGCATCCCGCCGCGCTGCGCATCGCCGTGCAGGCGATGCCGCGCAGAATCGCGCTCATCACCGACGCCATGCGCGCCTGCGGCCTCGGCGACGGAACGTACAAGCTCTACGACTACGAAGTGAACGTCGCCGACGGCGCCGCGCGGCTCGCCGACGGCACGCTGGCCGGAAGCGTGCTCACGATGGGCGACGCGGTGAAGAACATGGTCGAGCTGACGGCGTTGCCGATCGAAACGGTCATTCCGCTCGCGACCGAAGTGCCGGCGCGCATCGCCGCGGTCGCCGATCGCAAAGGAAAAATTCAGCGCCGTTACGACGCCGACCTCGTCGTGCTGAACGAGCGCTTCGAAGTGGAACGGGTGTGGGCACGCGGACATGAAGTGGGACACGTTTAATTCGCCGGACGCACTCGCCGAGCACGCCGCCGCGCTGCTGCTGCACGCCATTCGCGAGAACCCGCGCGCCGTGCTCGGGCTCCCGACCGGCCGCACGCCGATCGGTATGTACGACCGCGTCGTGCGCGAATGCGGACGCGAGTACCACTGCTTCCGCGACGTCACGACGTTCAATCTCGACGAATACGCCGGCGTCGCCCGCGACGATCCCGGCAGCTACTTCGCCTACATGAAGCAGCACCTGTTCGACCACGTCGATATCGATCCGGAGAATGCGCACCTCCCGCACGGCGAGGCTCCCGATCTCGAAGCGGAGTGCGTCCGCTACGAGAAGGAAATCAGCGATGCCGGCGGCCTCGACCTCACCTTCCTCGGCCTCGGCCGCAACGGTCACATCGGCTTCAACGAGCCCGGCACACCGTTCGATGCGAGGACGCGCGTGGTCGAGCTGACGCAGTCGACGCGCCACGCGAACGCCGATCTCTTTCCCGCCGGCCACGTCCCGACGCACGCGATCACCATGGGCATCGGCACCATCCTCGAGTCCCGCGCGATCGTCCTCCTCGTCGCCGGAACCGAAAAAGAGGAAGCAGTAAAACGCCTCCGCAGCGGCGAAGTAACGCCCGAGTTCCCCGCATCGGCGCTGCATGCGCATGGGAACGTGACGGTGCTCGTCGCGCTGTAATCTTCCCCCGTCCTTGTGGAGCGGCGGGCTCTTAGCCCGCCGAATATCGAAGAACGTCGGCGGGCTAAGAGCCCG
>DASVUA010000927.1:0-2630 GCA_036387295.1 Thermoanaerobaculia bacterium
AACTTCCCTTTCATCGTCTGCATGTCGGCGGCGGGGACGCGCAACTGGTGCGACTTGCGCGCGACATCCGACATGTCGTTCTCTTTGTTCGCCACGACGATGTAGACGTCGAAGCCGCCGACGTACTCGGTCTGGCCTTGCGGCAGCAGCGTCAGCGATTCCATCGGGATCTTCACGTCGACGGGGACGCGGAAGTAGCCATCCTCGATCGGCACCGGCGTCCCGACGCGCGCCAGGATTCCGAGGTCGTTCTCTTTCACGCGATAGAGAAGGCTGGCCACGACGCGGTCGCTCATCTCCGCGTACACCGATTTTTCGACGAACGTCTGGCGCGAACGGACGCGATAGTCGCGGTTCTTCGTCCGGACGGTGAGGTAGCGCTGGCGGTCGACCCGCTCGGTGCCGGCGCGGTAGCCGATCGAGTAGTACGACTCGAGATCGCGCTGGATCTTCTGGAACGCCAGCTCGAAATTGTTCGTGTTCACCGAGGCGAGACCACCCGTCATCTGCGCCATCATCTGCATCGAATCGGTCGTGTTCGACATGGCCGCGTGCGAGACGATCATCGACGTCGGGCGGGCGTTTTCGGCCGACATTTCGTTGGCGGCCTGCAAGCCGGCGGCGTGGACGGTGTAGAGCGTGATGTCGTTGGCGTTGGCGGTCTTCGCGACGGACTGAATGAGGCTCGTGCCGTCGAACGACATCCCTTCGAGCTGCGTCCCGCCGATGTTGGTCCATCCTTTCTCGCGGGCGATGTCTTCGATGAAGGCGAACATGTCGCGCCCCGGCTGGATCGGGAAACCTTCGCTCGTCAGGACGAGGATCTTTTTCCCTTCGACGCCGGCGAGCGTCGACATGAGCGCGTTCAGCGAGGCGACGCCCTGACGGAGATCGTGCTCGACCGAGGAGGCATAGGTGCGGGCGGTGGCGATCGCTTCTTCGTACGACTGCGCGTCGCGGATGCGGTCCTGGGTGGTCTTCTGCTCGCTGCGCGCCGCGACGCCGAGGCCTGATTCCTTGGCCAGCGAATCGACGATCGACTCGATCTGCGCGATGTCGCGCGTGAACGGCACGCGCACTTTCATGCTGCGGTTGTACGTCGCGATCATCGCTTCGTCGCCCGGCCGCATCGCGGTCTTCACGAACTCCTTCATCTGCTTGAAGACGCGGTTGCGGTTGAAGGGATTGAGCGAGAGGTTGTCGACGTAAAAGATGATGCGGCGCTTGATCTCTTCGTTGTTCGCGGCCGGCGCCGCGGGGGCGGTCACCTGGCCGCCCACTTCATCGGCCACGACCGCTTTGGCGCGCGTCCCTTCCACCTCGTAGAAGTTGGAGATGGTTTTGGGGATGCCGTTCTCGAGGATCTCGAAATCTTCCTTCTTGAGGCCGGGGACGAAGTTGCCGCGGCGGTCGGTGACGATGACGTCGACGTCGATCACGCGGACGTCGATGTTCTCGACCAGACGGGGGGACTCCGGTTCGGCGGGCTTTCTCTGGGCGAGGAGCGGGAGCGCGATGGCGGTAGCCAGGAAGAGAGCAGTTGTGCGTTTCAAGGGTGTCCTCCGGAAGCCGCACAGTCTCGCGGTCGCACGGTCTCACAAGAACGTCTGTGCGACAGTGGGTACGGGCGGCTGTGAGACTCCGCTTTGATACGAATGAGTCCTGTCGCGGGTTACACGCGGCAAGGGCAGCCGCGCTCGTGCGAGAATGCAGGACCGCGGGTACGAAACCCCGCCACAGGGCGAAAATTCCGATGAAACCGTCCGGCCAAGTGCAATCAGGAAAACAAGATCCGCTCGGCTTTTCGAAGATGGCGGGAGGGGGGAACGACTTCGTCGTCATCGACAACCGCGCCGCCAGAATCGACGACGCCGGCGCTCTTGCACGCCGCATCTGCACGCGTGCGCTTTCGGTCGGCGCCGACGGTCTCATCCTCATCGAAAGCTCGGCGCGTGCGACGTTCCGGATGCGCTATTACAACTCCGACGGCTCGCTGGCCGCGTTCTGCGCGAACGGCACCCGCTGCGCGGCGCGATTCGCGCTGCTGAACGTCATCGCCGGACGCAGGATGACGATCGAGACCGACGCCGGCATTGTCGGCGGCGAAGTCAGCGACGGCGGCCAGGTCACGCTTTCCCTCCCGCCGCCGCACGCCTTCAAGCCGCGCCGGCCGCTGACCGTCGGCCAAATGACGGTGCACGGCAGCTCGATCCTCGTCGGCGTGCCGCATTACGTCGTCTTTCTGCGCGACGGGTTGTGGTCGCAGGACATCGTCACGCTCGGCCGCGCCATCCGGACGCACAAGGATCTCGAGGCCGACGGCGGCGCGAACGTGAACTTCGTGACCGTGCGCGATGCCCACTCGATCGAGGTGCGTACGTACGAGCGGGGCGTGGAAGGGGAGACGCTGTCGTGCGGCTCCGGCGTCGTCGCCTCGGCGGTGGTGAGCGCGCTCTTCCGCAAGGTGCAGTCGCCGGTCTCGGTGCTGACGCGCAGCGGAATCTCGCTCGAGGTTTCGTTCGAGCTCGCCGATGGATATGCCGATGCGGTTCGCCTCAAAGGCGACGCGCGGCTCATCTACCGCGCGACGATCACGCCCGAGACTCTCGACGGATTCGACGCGGAGTTCG
>DASVUA010000928.1:0-7252 GCA_036387295.1 Thermoanaerobaculia bacterium
CGACGTGCGCAAGGTCACCAACTACTTCTACGACGAGCTCGTGCGCATCCTGGCCGATGGCAAAGCAGAAATGCTGGGGCTGTAAACGGCTGCGGTAAACCGCTGACACGGTGGCGGTTTCGAACGTCGGCACGGCTCACGCACTGAGCCCACTCCGTGTTGCCGTTGCTCCGTCGGAACTGGCGGCTCTTCGCCGTCGTCATCGTTCTTCTCGCGTCCGTAGCCGGGACGGCGCTCTTCTTCTTCACCGACGGGAGCGACGCTCCGGCGGAAGAAGAAACGGCCGCTGAAGTCTCGGCGAAAGAAGAGGCCCCTCCCGATCTGCAGAAGCTGCGCGACGGCTATCTCGCCGGCGTCGAAGCGCTGCAGGAAAAGAACGCGGAAGAGGCGGTGCGTCGTCTTTCCTCGTTTCATTTCGGGCCGCGCGCCGTCGAGGAGTACCGGCTGTATTACCTCGCCGCGGCGTACGAGCAGGCGGGAAATCCGGCCGCGGCGCGTGCAACGCTCGCAAAGCTGTGGCGGCGCTCGCCGCGGATGATCCATGCACACGAAGCAGCGCTGAAACTCGCCGGCTATTACGCCGAGAGCGGCGACGGCGCGCGCAGCGCCGATCTCTACGCGGCGGTCGCGCGCCGCGGGAGCGATCCCGCCGTCACCGCCACCGCGCGATGGAACGCGGCGCAGCAGCGGCTGCAGATCGGCGACGTGTCGGGCGCTCTTTTCGCCGCGCGCAACATCATCATTCACACGCCGCGCGCGCCACAGGCGAAAGACGCGGCGGCGCTCGTGCGCGCGCTCACCGGCACGTCCGATCGCGCGGCGTTGCCGCTCACGCCGTCCGAGCGTGTCGAGCGGGCGATCGGTCTGATGCAGGCGAACGATTCGCAGACCGCGCTCGAAGAGCTGACCGTGCTCGAGCCGGCCGCGCCGGGCCACGTGCGCGACGTCGTCCGTCTCCAGCGCGGCATCGCCCTTCATCGCCTCAAACGCTACGAAGACTCGAACAAGGCGCTCGAGCCGCTCACGTCCGGCCCTTACAAAATCGCCATCCCGGCGCTGCGTCACGCGGCGCGCAATTACGCGATCGTCGCTTCGGCCATCAATCCGAAGGTCACCAAGACGGTGAAGGAAAAGAAGCGCGTCGGCACGATCAAAGAGAAGGTCGGCAAAGGAAAGAAGCGCAAGACCGTCACGAAACCGAAGTTCCAGACCGTGTTCCGCAACATCGAGCTGGTCGATCTCGCGAAGAAGAACAAGAAAGACGAGTACGAGCGTCTGGCCAGCGAACGGTTGAAGGATCTGCTGCAACTTCCGATCGATCCGAACACGCGCCTCGAAGTCCTCAACGCGCTCATCGCACGTGCGGAATCGAAGAACCAGGATGCGTACGTGATGGAGCTGGTCGCGCAGGTCGTGAAACTCGATCCGCTCCTCGATCCGGCGCTTCAGCATTTCTGGGATAAAGCCTGGGCGGCCTATGCCCGCGGCGATCTCGCCTCGGCGCGCAAGCTTTTCCGCTACATCGCCGACACGTATTCGCACGTCAACGTGCGGCGGCAGTCGGAGTACTGGTACGCGCGCACCATCGAGCGGCTGGGGCAGAAAGGGGACGCACAGGCGATCTATCAGAAACTCGCCTCCGCGCCGTACGCCGACCTCTACGCGTTGCATTCCGTCCAGCGCGGAGCGAAACGGGAAGAGACGAAAACAAATCCCTTGAAGCACGAAGGTCCCGACTGGCGCGAGCTCGCCGAAAAGCAGATGCCGAACGAGCTGCAGCTCGCGTATGAATTGACGGCATTGTCGGCAATGCGCGATGCACTGGAAGAAATCCGCCGCAATTCACGCCGCGAGAACGTCCGCTTCGCCGAGGCGCTGATGGCCGAGCATCACAACGCCAGCGGCAACAAAATCGCGATGTACCGTTCGTTGCGCCGCGCGTGGCCGCAGCTCGCGACGGTCGAACAGGACTCCGCGCCCGTTTACTTTCTGAAGATGTATTACCCGCTGAAATACGGCGAAGAGATCGAAGAGCGGGCCAAAGAACGGGGGCTCGATCCGAATCTCGTCCGCGCGCTGATTCTGCAGGAGAGCTATTACAACCCTTCCGCGAAATCACAAGTCGGCGCGACGGGTCTCATGCAGCTCATGCCGCCGACGGCAAAAGAGCATGCCCGGCGGCTGGGCGTGACGTTCGCGGCCTCACGTCTCGAGAATCCCGGCGTGAACGTCCGCCTCGGCACGTTCCACCTCAAGATGCTCATCGACATGTTCCGCGGCAATACCTACTTTGCCGTTGCGTCGTACAACGCCGGTCAGGGGAACGTCATGAAATGGCGCCGCGCTGCGCCAGGCAAACCGGTCGACGAATTCCTCGAATCGATTCCGTTTTCCGAAACGAGAAATTACGTGAAGCGGGTGACGATGCTGCGGAGCGCGTATACGCGGCTGACGTTGTAATCGTCGACGTCGTCACCGGATCGCGCAGCCGAACGCCTGCGTTTCCGCGTTCGCGACTTCGCGGCCATTGAGCAGCGCGTTCAATGCGCCGGTGAGTGGCTGCGCGGTGCGCTCGGCTGGTTTTGCGGAATCGTCGATGTAGCCGTGATAGCGCACGACACCCTCGCCGTCGAGCACGAAGACGTCGGGGGCGACGCGCACTCCGTATGCGCGGGCAACGCTGCCGTCGCTGTCGTCGACATAAGGAAACGGATACTCCTGCTCTTCGGCGCGCGCTTTCATCTGCATCGTGCCGCCGCCGGCATTGACGAGATACAGATGCGCCCCTTTGTGCCCGAACCGGTTCGCGATCTCGATCAGCCGCGGCTCGAACGCCATCGCCTCCTCGCAGCGATCCGACGTGAACACCAGAACCTTGAGCTTTCCGTCGGCCGGCTGCAGCGTCACGATCTCGCCGTCGACTGCATTGACGAGCGAAAACGCCGGCGCTTTCGTTCCGGGTGCGAGCTCGCCGGCGGAAAGGATTGACCCGAACGACGCGACGGCGAACAGCGCGATGGCTGCGGTTTTTCTCATTGCGAATTCCTCACGGGATGAATCCGCGAATGGTACGCACTTTCGCGTCGGGACGATCGACCTTCACTTCGACTTTGCGGTACGACTGATCTTTCTTCGTGCTCTCGGAGTGATAGCTCAGCAGGTATTGCGAGCGGAGATCCTGCTCGAGCTGTTTGTAGGTCTCACCGAGCTGCTCGACGTTCCGGATGAGGTAAGCCACGCCGCCCGTCTCCGCGGCAAGCGCTCGCATTTTGCCCGGGCCGCCGAGCATGTTCGGGCCGGTAAATCCGATGCCGATGAAGTACAGCGGCACGCGCGAGGCACGCGCATACGTCAGCATGTCGTCGTACGACAGCCGCGACGTCGTGTCGTCGCCGTCGGTGATCACGATCAGCGCCTTCCGTCCCTGCACGTTGCGGAAGCGATAGAGGCCGGTGACGATCGCGTCGTACAGCGACGTGCCGCCCGCCGCTTTCGGAATCGCATTCACCTGCGCTTCGAGCGTGGCGATGCTCGAGACGAACGGCGCATTGCGCGTCGGATCGGATGCGAACGCGGCGATGAATGCGCGGTCGTCTTTCTTCACGATGCGCTTGAAGAAATCGATCGCCGCCGCTTTTGCGTCGTCGATCCGCTTTTCCATGCTGCCGGAATGATCGAGCAGCACGCCGACCGAGATCGGCAGGTTCGCGGCGAAATTGAAGCTCGAGATTTTCTGCGCTTTCCCGTTCTCGAATAGCGAGAAATTGCTCTGTGTGAGATTCGAGATCGGCTGCCCATCGGCGCCGTTGACAGACACCGGCAGCTCGACGAGGTTCACCTCGATCTCTTCGATGTACCGCTCGCCGGAGAGGAACAGCAGGTCGCTCGCTTCGTAGCCGGTGTCGTCGGTCGCCGATGCGCGCACATATTCGACGCCCGCGAGCCGCGCCGCCGGAAGGCTGATCGCATACGGAGGCCGCGTCCATTCGTGCAGTTTCGTGTCGCCCGCGTAGAGCACGACGTTGCGGATCGTCGTTCCTTTCGGATTCTGCAGACTGAGCTTGAAGTGGGAAACGCCGTCCGGCGTGTTCGTCCGCGTGATCTTCAGCTCGAGCGGCGTCTCGCGCTCGTTGACGATGAACGCGTCGGCGTCGACATAGCGGCCGCGCGCGTCGTAGCCGACCGCGCGCACTTCGACGCGCTTCGGCAGCTTGCCGAGATCGAGCTCCGCGGTGAACGGCGGCTTGTTGCGCGCGACGATCTTCTTCCCTTCCACCCAGAACTCGACCCGCGCGACCGGCGGCAGCACGTCGACGGCAACGTTGAAGAGATTGACCGCGACGTCGCGCTTCGGCGCGCGGATCTTCACCGCACCGACCGTCTCCGGGATCACGCCTTCCGCGAACGCCGCCTCCGCGCCGTCTTCCTCGCTCGCGACATACAGCTTGCCCGTCGCCGCGACGGCGAACTTCTCGGAGGTCTTCGCGATCAGGACCGGCGCCCCTTCTTCGAGCGGCATCAGCAGCCGCACTTCCACCTCCGCTTCACCCGCGGCGAACGTCTGGATGGTGGTGACGGTCGTGCCGTTCTCCGGAACCGGATAGCGGAAGTTGCGCAGCACCTGCCCGTTCTGGAGGAACGAGCCCTGGAGGAACAGCGTCGCCTCGCCGGCCGTATCGGGTTTCGGAAAGCGGAAGGCGATCCGGACCACGACGCCGTTGTCGGCGTCGCCTAACGATTCGGCGGCCACCGTGATCGGCTTCGGTGGTTCGTCCTGCGCGAAGACGGTGGTGGAGAGCGCGAGCACAACGAGGGCAACGAGTGCTTTTCGCATGGCGTTGACGACGAGGATACGTCCGGCAGATCGCGGACGAGGTTCCAAAACGCGAACGCCACGCGGCCGCGCGCCGGAACTCCGCCGAGCCGCGACCGTATACGATCACTTCATGCACCCGTTCCCGAGACGCCTCATCCGGTCGCTCGCCGTCGGCGTCGCGCTGGGGCTTCTGTTCGCGAGCTTCTACGCGATCGCCCAGCCGGAACGTGCGCCCTCCATCCTCACCGGCGGTGCCGTCACCGGCGTCTGCATCTCCATCGCCATCTCGTTGCTCGAGACACTCTTCGCCGCGCGCATCGAACGCCTCCCGCACGGCTGGCGCATGCCGGCGAAAGGGCTCGAGTACCTGATCGGCAGCCTTCTCGGTTGGGTCGTCGGGATGAACATCTCCTACGAGGCGTTCGGGTTCGGCATCCCGTTCCGCGCGCTGGTGCGAGGCAACTGGATCATGTCGGGCGCCGTCACCGGCGCCGTCACGGTCGTCGTCGGCCTCTCGTTTTACGCGTACGAAGTGTTGCAGCGGCGGCTCGCGCGGACGATCGAACAACTCAAGGAGCGCGAGTGGGCGGAGAAAGAGCTCGAGCTCGCACGCGCCATTCAGACGCGCCTCCTGCCGCCTTCCCTCATCGACGGCGACGGCTACACGATTGCCGCGCGTGTGCTTCCGGCGCGGTTCGTGGCGGGCGATTTCTATGACGTCGTTCCACTCGACGACGGCTCGGTGGCGATCATCGTCGCCGACGTGGCGGGGAAAGGCGTCGGCGCGAGCCTGATCATGGCCTCGGTGAAAGCGGTCCTGCCGTTCGTCGCGCGCGAAGGAGCGCAGCGCGCGCTGTCGATGCTCAATACGAAACTCATTCAGGAGCTCGGACGGCGCGAATTCGTCGCGCTCGTGTTTGCGCGGTATTACCCGGCGGATGGCAGGCTGGAAGTGGCGAACGCCGGATTTCCGGAACCGTATGTCGTCTCGCGCGACGGCGTGACCGTGCTCTCGACGAGCGGCGAGAAGTTTCCGCTCGGCCTGAAAGCAGGGATCGAGTACGAGCCGGTGCGCACGCGGATCGCGCCGGGCGAGCGGGTCGTGTTCGTTTCGGATGGGATTCCGGAGGCGCCGGCCGACGGCTCTCCGCTCGGGTACGACCGCGTCGCCGCGATCCTCGGCGCAAGTGACGCAACCGTCCGCGGAGCCGAGTGGCTCGACGCGTTCGTCGGAGACGTTCGCTGCATTGTCGACGAAGGGTTGGCCGACGACTGGACGGCCGTGGTGCTGCATCGCGCATGAAGGTCGCGGCGCTGACCGGAGACTCGGGCGCGGGCAAAACGATGCTCCTCGTCGAGCTGATCCGCCGCTTCGTCTCCGACGGAAAACGGGTCGGCGCGATCAAGCACACGCACCACGAGCTCAATGAAGAGCATCGCGGCGACACCGCGCGCTTCCTCGACGCCGGCGCGGAACCGGTGCTCCTCGCAGCGGCGGGCGCGGCCGTGATCTTCCGGCGCAACGGCACGGCGCGCGCAAGGTACGACGGCACGCGCGAGCTGCTCGCGCATTTCGCAACCGACGTCGTGCTGATCGAGGGCTTCAAAGACTCACGCTCGTGGCCGTCGGTGACCATCGTTGCGCACGCCCGTCCCACGGTTGACGATCTCATGGCTGAACTCGATGTAATGTGGCGCCGGATATGAGCGCCGAGTTGCGCTATCGCGCGGTGCTGTTCGATCTCGACGGAACGCTGGTCGACTCCTACAGCGCCCTGGCCGAGGCGGTGAATCACGCCCGCCGCAGTGAAGGTCTGGACGACCTCAGCTCAGGCCGCATCCGCGAGCTCGTCGGCGACGGCGTCGATCTGCTGCTGCAGCGCGCGTTCGAGCGGGCCGTGGTGTCGCGCGAGATCGTCGATGCGTTCGAAGCGCGTTACGACGAGATCTGCTGCGCCGAATCGAAGGTCCTGGCGGACGTCGATGCGACGCTTCAGGCGTTGTCGGACCTCGGAATCGAGATGGCGGTCTGCACGAACAAGCCGACCTCGTTCTCGAAAAAGATCCTCGACTTTCTGAACCTCTCGCGCCATTTCCGCGCGATCGTCGGCCCCGATCTCGCCGGCGCGCGCAAGCCGGACCCGAAGCATCTCGCGTTCACCCTTCAGTCGGTGCGATGCGAGCCGGCGGAAGCGCTCTTCGTCGGTGACATGCCGATCGACGTCCGCACCGCCCGCAACCTCGGCATCGACGTCGCCGTCGTCGCCACCGGCTCCTCCACCCGCGAACAACTCACCGCCTCCGGCCCCGATCATTTTCTGGAGAGATTCTCGGATCTCGTGAAGCTGGTGCGGAGCGAAGCGGCGTGAGCGGGCGCGCTTGTGCCAGCCTGAGCCCGAGGAGGCCGAACGAGCTTCTTGTGGAGCGGCGGGGGGG
>DASVUA010000929.1:0-2181 GCA_036387295.1 Thermoanaerobaculia bacterium
GGGCGCACATCAACGCCGTCGGCTCGAGTGTCGCGACGGCGCGCGAGCTGGAGAGCGCGGTCGTCGCCGATGCGGCGCTCTTCGTCGACCGGCGTGAATCGACGATCAACGAATCGGGCGACTATCTCTTCGCGCTGCGCGAAGGGGCGATCGCCGGGCCGGAGCACATTCGCGCCGAGCTCGGCGAGCTGCTGACCGGAACGGCGAGCGGCCGCAGGACGGACGACGAGATCACGCTCTTCAAGTCGCTCGGCCTCGCCATCGAGGATCTCGCGTGCGCCGCCTTTCTGTACGACGCGGCGCGCGACGAAGGGCGGGGGAGTTGGGTCTCGTTCTAGAACGGTGGCTCGTCCGCGCGGCGTGGGTGGCGTACGCGGCGATCACGTTCTACGTCATGCTGCATCACGAGCCGTGGCGCGACGAGGCCGATCCCTGGCTGCTGCTGCGCGACGCCGATGCGGCGACGATCTTTCGCGCCGCGGCCAATCGCGGCGTACCGCTGCTGTTCGAGTCGCTCGTCTTTCCCTTCGCGCGCGCCGGCGCTCCGTATCTCGCACAACAGCTCGTCGCGCTCGCCTGCGCGTGGAGCGCGATCGCGCTGCTGCTGCACGCGCGGACGTTTCCGCTCGCCGTGCGGCTGCTCTTCCCCTTCTCCTTTTTTCCCGCCTTCGACTACAGCGTCATCGCCCGGCCCTACGCGCTCTTCATGCTGCTCTTGTTCTCCGTGGCCGCGTTGTGGCGCTCGCGCGACCTTCATCCGCTGCGGCTCGCCGTGGCCATAGCGCTCCTGGCGAACGTGAACGTGCACGGCCTGCTCGTCGCGGCCGTCGCGGGACTGCTGTTGCTGTACGAGCGGATCGACCGTCGCGCGGTCGCGATCATGATCGCGGGCGGTCTGTTGTCGGTCGCGCAGTTGTGGCCGCGCGAAGGAGGGCAGGTGGTGCGGCGGACGCCGGACCTCGAGACCTTTCGCTACGTGCTCGCGGAAGCGTTCTTTCCCGACCGCCATCTGCCGCTGTTCGTGCCGGCCGTGTTGCTGTTCGTGTTGATCGCGGTAGGCGTGAGCCGGCGCGTCGTGCCGCTCGCGCTGCTGTTGCTGTCGAGCGCCGCCCTGATGGCGCTCTATCTCGCCGTCTGGCTCGGCGGCACGCGGCATCCGGGATTGATTTTTCTCGTCGCGATCGCGGCGCTCTGGATCGCCGATGCGTACGGCGGCCTGCGCCTGCGCAACGTCGTGATGACGGGGCTCGCGCTGTCGCTGATCTGGTCGATCTCGACGGCGTACGACTACTGGTCGCAGGAGATCCGTGCGCCATTCAGCGGCGGGCGGTGGATGGCGGGTTACATTCGCGCACACGGGCTCGAGTCGGCGCAGATCGGCGCGGGGATGGCGCTCCTCAATTCGCCGCTCGCCGATCTGCCGCGAACGCGTTTCTGGTATCCGGAGCGGCGCGACTTGGGAACGTACGGCACGTGGGAACAGCTCGACCCGCGAATGACCGATGAGAAGGCCATCCGGATCACGCAGGAACACTTTCGCGGAGCGCGTTGGTACCTCCTGTCGAACCGCGCCGTTCCCGTTTCGCTGCGCGGTGAGTTTCGTCTGCTGGCGCGCTCGCCGTTGCAGTGGGGACATCTGGACGAGCGGTACTGGTTGTACGAGCCGGTAGACTCGGAGCAGTGATGGAGCGCCGCCTGCTGGTGACCGCTTTCGTGCTGCACGTGGCGGTCACGCTGTTCGTCGCGCTGCATCACGAGGCGTGGCGCGATGAAGCCGATCCGTGGCTGCTGATGCGCGACGGCGATGCCGCGTCGATCGTTCGTGCCGCAGCGAATCGCGGCGTGCCGCTGCTGTTCGAACTGACCGTATGGCCGTTCGCGCGAGCGGGGGTTCCTTACGTTGCGCAGCAACTGCTGAATCTCGTTTACGTGTGGGGGGCGGTCGCGCTGATCCTCCGTTCGCGCGCCTTTGCGACGCCGGTGAAGATCCTGTTCGCCTTCTCGTATTACCCGGCGTTCGAGTACGCCGTCATCGCGCGGCCGTACGGGCTGCAGATGCTGCTGACGTTCGCGATGGCTGACGCGTGGCGAGCGCGGTACGACCGGCCGGTTCGGATCGGCCTCTTCATCGCGCTGCTCGCGAACACCACCACCCTCGGCCTCATGACCGCGGCGGTTGCG
>DASVUA010000930.1:0-17160 GCA_036387295.1 Thermoanaerobaculia bacterium
TCTATTGCCTGGCCGCGCGTGGGAAAGCGGCGGCTTGCCGCCGCACTCCAAACTGATGTTCGTGCTGCGCCTGATGTGGAGTGCGGCGACGGCAGTCGCCGCTGTTCCTTGCGCGAGCCGCAGCTCGCGCTGCGGCAGTGACAGCGGCGACTTGCGTCGCCGCACTCCAAACTGATGTTCGTGTTGCGCTTGATGTGGAACTCGACTCAGCCTTTCGCGATTTTGCGGCGTCTGGCGTGCAGGCGGTCGATGAGTTTCGTGGCGGTGCGGACCTGTTCGAGGATCTTTTCTTCGAGGCCGGCGCCTTTGATCTTGAAGCTTTTGGCGCGGCGGAAGACCTGGCGGGCGCGGTCTTTTTCGCCGCTTTCCAGCAGCGCCATGCCGAGGTGCATGAGGTTTGTGGCGGTGGGGCCGAGATCGGCTGATTTCGTGAGGAAATCGACGGCGTTCTTGAACTCGCGGCGCTTGAAGTACACCCAGCCCAACGCGGCGAGCGGGAACTGCTTGAGCTCTTTCGGCGAGTAACGCAACGCGAGCTGTGCGCTTTCGAGCGCTTCGTCGAGGTTCTCTTCCATGTCGGCGAGGGTGTACGCCTTCTCAAAGTACGCGATCGATTTCGCGTAATTCGAGGTGTAGTCGCGCAGCATCTGTTCGAGTGCGCCGTTCGCTTCCTTGAAGTTCCCTTCGGCGCGGAGCGCTTCGACGAGCGTCGTGTACGCGGCGGCGGCAACCACTTCGGCCGGGTGATGTTTGAGCACGCGGCGCGCGACCGCAATGGCCTCGGAGTTCAGGTCGAGATGCGAGCAGAGGAGCGCGTACGGCAGCAGGATGTTGACGTTGTCCGGCTCCGCTTCCGCGGCGCGGCGGTAATGGTCGAGCGCCTCGCTGTACTTCCCTTCGCTCGCCAGCGCGTCGGCCTGGCTGACGACCTGCGCGGCGGCCCCTTCGACCGGCACATGGCCGGAGATGCCTTCGTAAATCTTGACGGCCTGCTGGTACTCCATCTTGTTCGGATTGAGCTCCAGCGCTTCTTGGAAGCAGTCGATCGCTTTGCGGTTCCAGTTGCGATCGAGATAGCAGAGGCCGAGGTGATAGATCGCTTCTTCGTAATCGGGATCGAGCTTCAGCGCGGCCTGGAACGAACGGATTGCGCGCTCGAGCTGACCCTTGTCGTAGAAGATCGTTCCGAGGAGGTAATACGCCTGCGGGATCGCCTCGAGCTGAATCGCCTTCTCGAGGAACTTCTGCGCGCGGAGGAGCTTTCCTTTGCGGGCGTAAATCGCGCCGAGGGAAAAGTACGGGAGGAACGACTCCTGGGAGATCTGAATCGCGCGGCGCAGCCAGCGCTCCGCGCCTTTCAGATCCTGCCGCTCGTGCAGCAGCACGCCGTAGAACACGGCCGCGTCGAAATGATCGGGCTGCACTTCGATGGTCCGCTCGAGATACGACTTGGCGCGATCGAGATTGCCGTCGTTGAAGAACATCTCGCCGAGGAAAAACGAGAGCTCGTAGTTGTCGCGATCGAGGCGGAACGCTTCTTCGAGGTGCTTGATGCCGCGCTCGGGATCGAAGCCGTCGAACGCGGCTTCGGAGTCGGCCACGAGGAGGAGAAACCGCTCCCGTTTATCGCCGCGGAAGAGCGAAACGATGCGGTCTTTGCGCTCCACGAAACGCTGCTTTTTCTCGAGCGCGAGCATCTGCTCGCCCATCTTCGATTCCCACAGCTCGACGACTTCGTCCGAGGTGAGAACGCTCTTTTTCTCGAGCAGCTCTTTGACCGAGAGAAGGCCGGTCTGATTGATGAAGATCGCGCGCTCGTGCTTCTGCACGGCATCGACGAGCGAGCGAATCGTTTCGGCAGAACGCTTGACGATCTCTTCGATCGCGGAGACGCGCTCGAGCAGATGCTCATCGAGTGAGAGGTCTTCTTCTTCCTCGTAATCCTCGAGCTCGTCCTCTTCGAACGAGGTGACACCGGAGAGGACGAGGAGCTTGTTCTGGCAGCGAAAACAGAATTCGCGCTCGTTGTCGTTGTACGCGCTGCAGGTCTGACAAAGCATGGTTTAGGTGCGGATTAGAACAGCGATGGTGGGCGGTGTCATCCCGGCCGGCACGGCCGGCGGCGCTTGTCGGCCCAGCCTCGGGCACGCTGTACTAAATAGGATCACTGAAGGCGAGAGCGCTTTCTACTTCTTGTACTCGTAAAACCCTCGTCCGCTCTTTCTGCCGAGCCAGCCGGCGTCGACCATTTTCACGAGCAGCGGGCACGGCCGGTACTTCGGATCGCCGAAGCCTTGTTCGAGCACGCGGAGGATGGCGAGACAGACGTCGAGGCCGATGAAATCGGCGAGGGTGAGCGGACCCATCGGGTGATTCATGCCGAGCTTCATCACGCCGTCGATCGCTTCGCGCGTGGCGACGCCTTCGTACAGCGTGAAGATCGCTTCGTTGATCATCGGCATCAGCACGCGGTTGGAGATGAAGCCGGGATAGTCGTTCACCTCGATCGGCGTCTTGCCCATCTTCTTCGAGAGGTCTTCGACCTTCTGCCACGTCTCGTCGGAGGTGGCGATGCCACGGATCACCTCGACGAGCGTCATCACCGGCACGGGATTCATGAAATGCATGCCGATGACTTTGTCGGGGCGCTTGGTCGCCGCGGCGATCTTCGTGATCGAGATCGACGACGTGTTCGAGGCGAGGATGCACTCGGGGCGCGTGACGTTGTCGAGGCGCGCGAAGAGGTCGGTCTTCGCTTCGAGCTTTTCGATGATCGCCTCGATCACGATGTCGGCGTTGCCGATGGCGTCGAGGTTCGTCTCCGGCTTGATGCGCGCGACGATGGCGTCGCGCTCTTCGGCCGTCATCTTTCCCTTGTCGACGCCTCGTTGCAGGTTTCCGGTGATGGTCGTCACCGCGCGTTGAAGGATGGATTCGTTAACGTCGACGAGAGTCACGTCGAAGCCGCTGGCGGCGGCGGTGTGAGCGATGCCGTTTCCCATCGTCCCACCGCCGATCACGACGATGTTTTGCATTCGGTTGCGCTCCTGTTGTGGTCGAAATCGGGCGAACTCTATATCATCGGCGGCTCTCGCGAGTCGAAGTCGGAGACCGGAATCATGGCGCGCAAATGCTTCATGTGTGGAAGCGAAGTCACAGAGGGAATCCTCTGTGGAAAGTGTGACAAGCCGCGCCGCAAGTCGACGCCCGATCTCGCTGCACAGACGGCCGCGCAGGCCAGCGCGCCGCCGCCGACCACGCCAACGCCCACCACGACGGCGCTGAAGAGCGAACTTCCGCCATCACCGGCGGCGGGCTCCCATGTTTCGCCTGTCGTGCATCACAGCAACGAAGCGACGGCTCCCGCGCTCGCGCCCGATCCGTTTCCGAAAGCTCCGATCCTGCCGTTTCCGGTCGAATCGGCCACGCCGGCAATTACGAGCGTCGTCAATCTGCTGGTCGCCTCGGGCGTCGCGTCGGTGCTGGTGGGGCCGGACCGCAGCGTCAAGTTCGTCTCGGATGAAGCGAAGCGCCTCTTCGACGTGACGCCCTCCGAGCTCGCGACCGTCTCCGCAATCGAAACCAAGACCGGCGTCCGCATCAGCGACCTCGCCGTGCCTGCGACGGCCGGCGTCCGCATCGGCTCCCGCAACTTCATCTACACGCTCGTCCCGATGTCGGGCGGCGCGAGCGGTGCCGTACTGATGTTCCGCCACGCGGATCCGATGAACGAGGCGCATGTCTCGTTCGCCACGTACGTGCGCGAGACGGTCCTCACTCCGTTGCGCGCGCTGCGCGAATCGCTCGCTGCCGCGGCGCGGCTGCGCGGCGATCACTTCTTGTCCGACACCGCGGCCGGAATCGAGCAGGTGCTGTCGTCGCTCGAGCTCGCGCCGGATGTCGAAGAGCATTCGTCGAGCGCCCGTCCGGTGCCGACGGTGACGGAGGTCGTGCATCGCGTGGCGGAGCGTTTCCGCGCGCATGGCGATCTGAAAGGGATCCGGCTCGACGTCGATGCGCCGGAGCTCGAGGAGCGCTTCGTCGATCATGAGCAGCTCGCCGATTCGCTCGCCATCCTGATGGACAACGCGCTGCACTACGTTCCGGCCGGCGGTCAGGTGGTCATCGGTTGCCGCTGGATGGAGCACAAGGGCAAGCCGCTGCTGCTGTTTTTCGTGATGGACAACGGCCCGGTCGTACCAGAGTCGCTGCGCCAGTCGATCTTCGAGCCGTCGTTCACCTGGAATCCCGCCTCGGCGGAACGGACCGGCCGCGGGCTGTTCAAGTGCCGCGAATTCGCGGTCGCGCACGCGGGGTCGTTGTGGGTCGAGTCGAAGACCGGCAAAGCCTGCACGTTCTTTCTTCGCGTCCGTCCGGACGGTGTGCGATGAAACCGCTGCTCTTCGCGCTCACACTGCTCTTCGCCGGCGCCGTCGCTGCTCCCGCTGCCGACACGAACGACATCACGGTCGAAAACGTCTTGCGGCTGATGAACGAGTACCGCGCCGGCGCGGCCCTTCCGGCGCTCGCATCCGACCCGCGTCTCATGCGTGCGGCGAACGATCGGATGCGGCACATGGAAGAGGAGTCGTTCTGGGCGCATCGCTCACCCGACGGCATGTCGCCGTTCACCTGGGTGACGGTGCGCGAGTACGAGTTCCGTTCGGTCGGTGAAAACCTGGCCAGCGGATTCGAGACCGCGCGGCTGCTGGTCGATGCGTGGATGGAATCGCCCGGTCATCGCGCGAACATCCTCTCGCGCGACTTCGAAGATTGCGGCATCGCCATCATCGACGGTTCGACGAAAGGTCCTGCCACCGGCAAGTCGATCGTGGTGATGTTCGGCAAGAAGAAGCCGCCCGTGCAGCGCGCGCGGATGTGAGGCGGGGAGACGACCAGGCCCCTCGTCGTTCCCAGGCTACGCGACCGTCACGCTCGGATCGACGTCGCGCTGCCAGCGCTGCATGCCGCCAACCATGTTCTTCACTCGCGTGTAGCCGTTCTCGAAGAGGTACTCCTGCGCGCGTCCGCTGCGTCCGCCGGAACGGCAGATCATCACCACGTCGCGGTCTTTCGGGATTTCGGCGAGGCGCTGCGGCACCTGTGACAGCGGGATGTGCGTCGCGCTGTCGATGTGGCCGGCGTTCCATTCCTGCGGTTCGCGGACGTCGATCAGAACCAGGTCGGTCAGCTTCTCGTTCACTTCAGTCGGGGTGATGTCGCGTTCTTGCATCGGGCTGCAGAACTCCTCGTAGTCGATCAGTTTCGTGATGGTGTCGTGCTCGTCGCAGCGCTTGCGCAGCTTCATCGAGCGGAACGTCGCGTACAGCGCGTCGAAGAGTAGCAGACGACCGGCCAGCGTTTCGCCCGCGCCGGTGATGAGTTTGATCGCCTCGGTCGCCTGCAGCGTTCCGACCACACCCGGCAGCACGCCGAGCACGCCCCCTTCCGCGCACGACGGAACGAGATGCGGTGGCGGCGGCGTGGGATAGAGGCAGCGATAGCAGGGCCCATCCGCGGTCGAAAACAGGGAGACCTGTCCTTCGAAGCGAAAGACCGAGCCGTAGACATTCGGCTTGCCGAGCAGCACGCATGCGTCGTTCACCAGATAGCGCGTGGCGAAGTTGTCGGTGCCGTCGAGGATGATGTCGTAGTCGCGCAGAATCTCGAGCGCGTTCTCGGAGGACAGACGCGCGTCATGCGTGACGATGCGGACCTCGTCGTTCAGATCTTCGAGCCGTTCGCGCGCCGCGTCGAGTTTCGGCCGGCCGACCGACGACGTGCCGTAGAGGATCTGCCGATGGAGATTCGTCGCATCGACGCGATCGAAATCGACCAGTCCGAGCGTACCGACACCTGCCGCCGCAAGGTAGAGCGCGGCGGGCGATCCGAGTCCGCCCGCGCCGACGAGCAGCACCGCGGCCGCGCGCAGCTTTTCCTGTCCGGCGGCGCCGATTTCGGGAAGGATGATCTGGCGGGCGTAGCGGTTCATTTGGTGTGAGTGCGTTAGCCGTTGCCCGTTGCCCGTTACCCGTTACCCGTTACCCGGGCAGTTTCGTCCAGGCGAGAAAGCCCGGGCAACGGGCAACGGGCAACTGGCAACGGGCAACCCTGCGGCAACTGGCAACCGGTAACCGGCAACCCGTTACGGCAGCAACCTCCCCACCGCTTCCTGCACTTTCCTCCCATCGACTCGCCCTTTGAAGCGCGCGGTGGCTTCCTTCATCACTTTTCCGAGATCCTTTTTCGACTGTGCACCAGTCGAGGCGATGATTTCGCGCACGCCGGCTTCGAGCTCCTCGGAGGAGAGCTCGGCGGGGAGATAGGTCTGCAGGAGCTCCATCTCCGAGCGCTCTTTCTCCGCCTGTTCGGTGCGGCCGGCGTTCGTGAACTGCTCGATCGAATCCTGCCGCTGCTTGACCGCTTTGCGGATCACGGTCATCGCTTCTTCGTCGGACAGCTCGTGTCCGGCGTTGATCTGTTCGTTCTTCAGAGCCGACTGGAGCATGCGGAGCGTGGAGAGGCGTTCTTTCTCCTGCGCTTTCATCGCCGCCGTCATGTCGGCGCGTACCTTTTCGGTCAGTGCAGCCATTCCGTTCACCTCGTGGGCTGCATGTTATAACTCGCCGCCATGTCGCTCCCTGTCGACACCGATGTGCGGCGCCTGCTCGAAGAGACGGGCGCATTGCTTTCCGGCCATTTCCGCCTCTCCTCCGGCTTGCACAGCGGCAATTACGTGCAGTGCGCATTGCTGCTCGAGCAGCCGCGCAACGCGAAAGCGATCGGCGAAGCGCTGGCCGAAAAAGTCCGTGCACTCGGTCCTTCGAAGATCGTCGCTCCTGCGCTGGGCGGCGTGATCATCGGCTACACCGTGGCCGAGGCGCTGAACGTGCCGTTCGTCTTCACGGAACGGAAAGAAGGGCAGATGACGCTGCGCCGCGGCTTTCGTCTTCACGAGGGCGAGCGCGTGGTGATCGTCGAAGACGTCGTCACGACCGGCAAGTCGACGCGCGAGACGGCGGACGTGATCGCGCAGCACGGCGGGCAGGTGACCGGTTTCGCATCGATCCTCAATCGCAGCGGCAAGCCGAGCCCGTTCGACGCGCCGTACGAATTCCTTCTCGCGCTCGATTTTGAAACGTTCGATGAGGCCGCGTGTCCGGCCTGCGCGCAAGGCGTGGCGCTCGACGCGCCGGGATCGCGGTTTACCTCGCGATAGACTCCGACCCATGACCGCGAAGATCGTCACCATCGGCGCACAACAGAGCGAAGTGGATGCGCGCGAGCGCGGCGTCGAGATCGTCGCAGTCCGTCCGGATGAGATGGAGCTGCGCGTCGACGGAACGCTGCACGTCGTGCCGTACGTGATGCAGGGGACGACGGTCAGCTTCTGGTTCGACGGTGAGATCTACTTTGCGGACGTCGCCGAGAAAGGTGCGCGTGCAAAGGGACGCCACCGCGAGCAGTCGACCGCCGCGCCGATGCCGGGGCTCGTGCTGAAGATCCTCGTGAAACAGGGCGACGTTGTTGCAAAAGGAGCCCCGTTGCTCATCCTCGAAGCGATGAAGATGGAGCACCAGATCGTCGCGCCGAAGGACGGCACCATCGCCGCCATCCATTGCAAAGAAGGCGAGCTGGTGCAGCCGGGCATCGAACTGGTGACACTCAATGAAAATCCTGGTTGATTCAGTCAAGCTCGTCGAAGTCGGGCCGCGTGACGGCCTGCAGAACGAGAAAGTCACGATTCCCACCGAGGCGAAGGTCGCCTACATCACAGCCCTCGGCGACGCCGGTTTGCGCGTCATCGAAGCGGGTGCGTTCGTCTCGCCGAAGTGGGTGCCGCAGATGGCCGACACGGCCGCGGTTTACGCGGAAATCCCGAAAGATCCCGGCGTCGAATATCCGGTGCTCGTGCCGAACATGCGCGGCCTCGAGCGCGCCATCGCGGCTGGGGTGAAAGAAGCGTCGATCTTCACCGCAGCATCCGACACCTTCAATCAGCGCAACATCAACATGACGATCGAAGAGTCGTTCGAGAACTACGCGCCGGTCGTCGCGCGTGCGCGTGAAGAAGGGATGAAAGTGCGCGGCTACGTCTCCACCGCGTTCGGCTGCCCCTACGAGGGCGACGTTCCTCCCGAAAAAGTGCTCGAGGTCTGCGCGCGTCTCCTCGATCTCGGCTGCTACGAAGTGTCGGTCGGCGACACGATCGGCGTCGGGACACCGATGCAGGTGCAAGGCGTGATCGGCCTGCTGCTGCACGCGATTCCGGCCTCGAAGCTGGCCATGCATTTTCACGACACCCGCGGCGTCGCGCTCGCGAACACGCTCGCGGCGCTGGAGATGGGCATCTCGACGTTCGACGCTTCTTCCGGCGGACTCGGTGGCTGTCCGTACGCCCCCGGCGCCTCGGGCAACATGGCGACGGAAGACGTCGTCTACATGCTCGACAAGATGGGCATCGAGACCGGAGTCGATCTGAACCGGCTCGTGCAGGCCTCGGCCATCATCGCGCCGTATCTCGATCATCCGTTGCCGGGCCGCTATCTGCAGGCTTGTACGAAAGGGCAGATGCCGTTCGCGACGAGTGCGACCGTCCAGTGAGCGAGACTGCAGCAAACGCGTTCGCGGGTGCGTGGAAAGACGGCTGGTACGTCGTTCCGCTGCACGTCATGTTTCGCGATCTCGACGCGTTCGGGCACGTCAACAACGCGGTGTTCTTCACCTACTTCGAGTGGGGCCGCACGCAGCTCTGGTTCGACATCACGGAGGGGAAGCGCGCGCTCGACATCGGCTTCATCGTGGCGCACGCGCAGTGCGACTTCAAACTGCAGATCGGGCTCGAGCCGATCGAGATCGCCACGCGCATCGGCGAGATGCGCAACTCCTCGCTCGACTTCGTCTGCGAGATCCGCAAAAACAACGGTAACGATGTTGCAGCTACGGGAAAAGTGGTGGTCGTGCTCTACGATTGGGCACGCCGCTCGAAGATACCGATCAGCGATGAATTGCGGAGGAAGGTAGCCGAACATGCAGCAGCCGGGACGCGTCCTGACTCATCCCGCTCTGGCGAGACGCCGCTTCCAGGAGATCGCCGGACTTCCTGATCCGCTGCTCGACCTCGTCGAGGCGTCGCTCGTGATCGCGCTCGAGGAGAATCCCTCGCTCGATCTCGAGCACTACATGACCGAAGTGCGCACCTGGAGCGAAGCGGTGCGCGCGCGGCTCGAGGGGTCGCGCGACGTGGAGCGCATCGTCGACACGATCAATCGCCTGATGTTCGAGGAAGAAGGCTTCCACGGCGAGAATGACGATTACTACGATCCGCGCAGCGCTCTGCTGAGCGAAGCGCTCGAGCGGCACGCCGGGCTGCCGATCGCGCTTTCGGTGCTGTATCTCGAGCTCTCGCGGCGCGTCGGTGTCGAAGCGGCGGGCGTCGCGCTGCCGGGACGGTTTCTCGTCAAGTTCACCGGGCCGTTCGGCACGCTGGTCGTCGATCCGTTCGACGGAGGACGCGTGCTGTCGACCGTCGAATTGCAGAAGATTCTCGACGGCATGTACGGCGGCGGCGTGAAGCTGCGCGAACAGCATCTGCGCGCGTTTTCGCCGAAAGAGGTGCTCGCGCGCGAGCTCGCGCAACTGAAGTCGGCGTATCTCGCGCAGCACGATCTGCCGCGTGCCGCCGCGTCGATCGACCGGCTCCTCATCCTGGACGACCGCGATGCGTACGAAGTGCGCGACCGCGCGACGCTCGCGATGCAGATGCACGCGTATCGTCAATCGATCGAGCTGTTCGAGCGGTACCTCGCGCTCATGCCGTCTGCCGACGATCGTTCGCGCGTCCGCGAGCAGGTCGCCTATCTGCGCGCCTGGCTCGATCAGAACTGAGAGAGACCGGATGTGTGTCATGCCGAGCGGAGTCGAGGCATCCCCTGCGTGCGCGATTCCCGCCCGTCGGCAGGGGATCCCTCGACTTCGCTCGGGATGACACAGAGGGCCTGCGACGCGTTCGCTGCTAAGATTGCCGCCTCGCGTGATTACCGGATTCAACACAGACATCAAGCACAACGAGAAGGTCTACCACGTCCAGACCGAGGACAAAGGTGTCGGCAATCCGTACATCGAGTCGCTCGTCTATGTCGGCGGTGAGATCCTCGCGTCGAAAAAAACGTCGTACGCGGAGCAGCTGAAGACCGGCATCGACGACAAATGGATCGGCGGGCTGATGGAACAGCAGCACCGCACGATGATCGCCGCGATCAAGCGCGGCCGCTTCGATCAGCCGGCGGATACGACGAAAACCGCGCAACGTCTCGCGATTCCGACGGTCGCGCAGCCGCACGACAGCGGCGTTGTGTTCGAAGATGCGCCGACCGCCGCGCCGCCGGCACCTGCGGCGCCTGCAGCGGCGGCCATCGACGACGAGAAGACGCTCGACCAGGTGATCATCGATTACCTCGCCTCGGAAGCGGAGAGCGAGCACCTCGAGCTCGCGCTGCTCAACCAGGTCGATTTCTTCGCCGGTTCCGCGATCGAAATGCGCATCGCCGCGCGAAAGAGCCTCTCCCAGGCCCCGATTCCTGCCGCCGCGATCGAAGTGAAAGTGATCTCGACCACCGAGCCGCCGCGCGTCATTTTCCGCGGCAAGACGGCCATCGACGGCACCGCCATCGTCCGCTGCACCATCCCCGCCTTCCGCGACGGCACCGCCGCCGTCATCATCTCGGCCCAAAGCGCCATCGGGAACGACGAGGTGAAGCAGCTCGTGAAGCGGAGAAAGTAGTGGCGCGCGGCTGCGCCGCGCGGGCTTTGGGCTTTGGGCGTTTGGGGTGTTTTGGCTGAAGCGGGGAGGCTGCTGGCGGGTATTGCGAACGTGTTCTGTCGCGAGCCGGACCTCCCCAAACGCCCGACGCCGAACGCCAAACGCCGAAAGAAGCGCGCGCAGGCGCGCTTCTTTCATTAGCCCCGCCCGATGTTCCGTTCCAGACTCTTCCGCGCCGTCGCGATCGCTGCCGGGATGGCGGCGATCATGTACCTCGTCGTCAGCCTTTTCCTTCCGACTTCTCGCCGCCTGATCTTCGGCGTCGATAAGCGGACGGGCAAAGTGCGGCTCGTGCAGAACCGCGTCACGTATCTGCCGCCGCACCAGTTCTATCGACTCGATTTCGAGCGGCGTGGCGGCTCGGCGCAGCGCGACGGGTTCGTGCGCATCCTTTCGAAAGAGCGCGTGCCGGTCACGATCAACTACCGCCTCCGGTTCAGCATCCCGGGCGAGCGGCTGCCTGACGCGCGCCGTCTCGTGCGCGAAGGGTGGAGCGCCTGGATTCGCGCCCGCGTCTCGGAGGCTGTCTCGGCCGTGACGCAGCAGGTGCCGATCGAAGAGCTCGTATCTCCGACGTCACAATTCACCGCCCGCCGCGACGTGCTGCGGCAGATCGTGGCGCGGCATCTCGCGCAGAGCGGCCTCCAGGTCTCGGCGTTCGAGATCGCGCGCATCGAGCCCGATCGCCGCGCGCTGCTCGACTACAAACGCGCCGAGCTGCGCCGCGAAGCGCGCGGTGTGGCAGGACGCGTTGCGATCTTTGCGATCGACGGCGCGGACTGGGAGCTGATCTCCGAGCTCGCCGACGATGGCCGCATCCCGAACATCCGCGCGCTCGCGCAGGGTGGCACCACGGCGTCGCTGCAGACCATTCAGCCGACCGTCTCGCCGCTTGTCTGGACCACCATTGCCACCGGTCTCACTCCCGACCGCCACGGCGTCATCGACTTTTTCGATCGCGCGAACCGCAAGCCGGTCGATGCGACCACGCGCCGCGCGCCCGCTCTTTGGGAGATCGCGGAAGCATTCGGCCGCAAGTCGCTGGCGGTGAACTGGTGGACGGCGTGGCCGGCGCGAAGCGGCGTCTCGTACGACGCCCCGGTGGCGATGCACGAAGACGCGATCTATCCCGCCGCGCTCCAGGCGCGCGTCGATCAGCTCGAGCTCCCGGCCTCGACCATCGGCTCGCCGCAGGTGCGCCGCTTTCTGAACATCACCGACGCTGAATACAACGCCGCGGTCAGCAGCGGCGGGGCGAACGATCCGGTCAATGTCTTCCGGAACGTCCTGGCCAAAACGTGGACCGATCACCGCGTGGCGATCAATCTCTATCAGCAGCAGGAGCCGCTGCTGATGATGGTGAATTACGAAGGGACCGACGCGGTCAATCACCTCTTCTCGCCGTATCACCCGCCGTACCGCGAAGGCATCGACCAGACCGAGTTCCGCAAGTACTGGCCGACGGTGGCGAACTACTACTCCGAGGTCGACCGGCTCATCGGCGAGTGGATGAACGTGCTGAGCGACGACACCACCGTCATCCTCGTCTCCGCGCACGGCTACCGCTGGGGCAAAACGCGCCCGCGTGTTTCGCCCGTCGGCCGCGCCGCGCTGGCGGATCACCGCAATCCCGGGATTTTCATCGCGTACGGCAACCACGTCGCGCCGTCGCGTGCGAATCACACGATCTCGCTCTATGACATCGCGCCGTCGGTGCTCGCGGTACTCGGCCTGCCGCAATCGACGGAGATGGCGGGACAGCACGCCGGATGGGTGTTCAACAACATCTCCGCCGTGACGTCGGTTCGCGTCGTGAGCTACGAAGAGTTTTTCCCGCCGTCGCCGATCGGCGGCTCGACCACCAATCGCAGCCTCTACACGGCGGGACTGCAGTCCATCGGACACATCATCGATCCCGCCGCGCGTACGCAGCCGGTGTTCGATCCGGAAGACATCGAGCCGGCGCCTGCCGGTCCGCAGGCGCCGCAGCAATGGGGCTCATACGCGTACTACAACAATCGCGGGATTCAGTTGCGCAAGGAGAACAAACTGCGCGAGTCCGCGGAGGCGTTTCAGGCCGCGATCGAGCTGAATCCTTCGCGTCCCACGCCGTACCTCAACCTCGCCATGACGCTGTTCGACCGGCAGCAGTACACCGCCGCCGATGAGGCGTTCATCACCGCGGTGCAACGCGGCCTGCCGAACGCCGAGCAGTGGTTCCTCGATTTCGCCGCGCTCTATCGTTCGCGCGACATGACCTCGCGCGCGATTGCGCTGCTGTACAAAGGAAAGCAGGTCTTTCCGCAGTCGTACCTCATCGCCGCGAATCTCGGCTCGGCGCTCGCGCAGGCCGACCGCTACACCGAAGGTCTGCCCGAGCTCGAGCGAGCCCTCGGCCTGCAACCTTCGTCCACGCTCGTACTGAACAACTTCGGCACGTACTACGCGCGCCAGAAAGACTACGCCCGCGCGCTCGACTTCTGGAACCGTTCCCTCAGCATCGAGCCGCGCCAGCCCGAAGTGCGGCAGCGCCTCGAAGCCGTGCGAACGCACCTGTAAGCGCGGCTTCGCCGCGGGCGTTGGGAGCCGCGGCGCCTGCGGGCGCCGCGGGGGCGTTCGGGTTGCGCCCCCGATTTGCGCGCCTCTGTCCCCGTTAGTCATCCTGAGCCCCGAAGAGGGCGAAGGACCTTCTGTGTTGCATGTGGGAAGGTCCTTCGCCGTCTACGCGGCTCAGGATGACAAGTGGGGGCGGCTCGCGCGATACGGCAACAGAGCGGCCGCGCCGAATCCCGAACCCCGAACGCCCAAAGCCCAACGCCCGCGCGCGCAGCGCGCGCACCCCACTTGACCTCGCCGCTTCGCCCCGATTAGACTCCGCGGCAGAGACTGAGACTTAGTCTCAACGCAATTCTGAACGAGAAGCACATGGCGCACGTCGAACGCGAGGTCACACGGTTCCAGGAGTTCCTGCAGGAGCAGGGACTGAAGCTCACTTCCGAGCGCATCGCGCTCGTGCGCGAGATCTTTTCCATCCACTACCACTTCGAGGCCGACGAGCTCCTGTTCAAGATGAAGGAGAAGGCGGTCAAGATTTCCCGCGCGACCGTCTATCGCACGCTCGAGCTGCTCGTGAAGTCGGGCATGGTGCGCCGCGTCCACCTCGGCGAAGACCACTACCACTACGAGCACGTCACCGGAAACTCCCATCACGACCATCTGATCTGCACCACCTGCGGCGGCGTCATCGAGTTTCACGACGAGATCCTCGAGGCGCGTCAGATCGAAATCTGCGAGAAAAAGAAGTTCACCCCCACGTTTCACAACCTGCAGATCCTCGGCGTCTGCGATCCGTGCCGCAAGAAGGGCGAAATGCCCGATGCGCCGGACCGCGTCCGGATGATCGGCCAGACCAAGTTGAGGAAATAGCCATGCAGCAGGCATTCAGCGCATTCGTCATCGTCTTTCGCGAAGGATTCGAAGCGTTTCTCACCGTCGCGATCATCTTCGCGTATCTCAAGAAGACCGGCCGCAATGCGCTGCGTCCCGCGGTCTGGAGCGGTATCGTTGTCTCCGTTGCCGCGAGCGCGGTTCTCGGCTGGCAGCTGCAGAAACTGAATCAGCCGCTGTGGGAAGGAATCCTCGCGCTGATCGCGGCGGTGCTCGTCGCGTCGTTCGTCATTCACATCTGGCGCGTCGCCCCGACGATGAAGCGCGACATGGAAACGCGCCTCGAAGCGCAGGCTTCGCGCTCGCGCTGGGCATGGCTCGGCGTGTTCGTCTTCACGCTGCTCATGATCACGCGCGAAGGGATGGAAGCGGCGCTGCTGCTGATCCAGGTGCGCGATTACTCGAACATGGTGATCGGCTGCATCGCCGGCCTGCTGGCCGCGGTCGCGATGTCGTCACTCTTTGCGCGCTATGGCCACCGCATCAACGTGAAGCGCTTCTTCCAGGTCACCGGCCTCTTTCTGTTGCTCTTCACGATTCAGGTGCTTTTCTACGCGGTGCACGAGTTTTCGGAGGCGGAGCTGCTACCGAATAGCGAGGCCATTCACATCGCGACGGAGCCCTTCTCCGCGGACGGCCGCTACAGCCTGCACGTGATGTTCGGAATCGTGGCGGTGTGCGCGGTGTGGCTGGCGAGCGTCACGGCGCTCGACCGTTCGCGCGCAAACCGGAGAGGTGCGATCGAGGCATGAACAAGGCGGCGATTTTCATCGCCGCGCTCGCGTTCGTTCCCTTCGACAGCGAAGCGGCAGTCGCGCAGAGAGCGCGCTACCTCATGGGAACGGTGTGCGAAGTCGCGGTGCCGGCGGGCCACGAAGCGGGGATCGAGCTCGCGTTCGCGGAAGCGAAACGCGTCGAGCAGATGCTCTCGACGTGGATCGACAACAGCGAGCTGTCGCGCCTCAATCGCGGCGAGACGACGCCATCGCCCGAGCTGCAATCGCTGCTCGACCAGACGGCGGAGTGGTCGCGCCGGACGAACGGCGCATTCGATCCGCGCATCAAGCCGCTGATCGACGCGTGGAAAACGCGCGAGGCCGGCGCGCTGCCAGATCGCGCGCTCATCGCGCAGGCGATGCAGTCGAAACGATGGGAAGAGGGGGCGTTCGGCAAAGGCTATGCGCTCGACCGGATGCTCGCCAAGCTCACCGCACCCGAAGCGATGATCGACTTCGGCGGACAGCTCGCCGTTCGCGGCGAGCTGCGCGTCACGATCGCCGATCCCGAACATCGCCAGCGTCCTGTTGTTGCACTGACGCTGCGCGACGCGTCGCTCTCGACGAGCTCCGGTTCGGAGAAAACGTTCGAAGTCGGCGGCCGCCGCTTTTCCCACATCATCGATCCGCGCAGCGGCGACGCACTCGCGCCGCGCGGCTCGGCTTCGGTGATCGCGGACGACGCGACGACGGCCGACATTCTCTCCACTGCTTTGTACGTAATGGGCGAAGACGAAGGTCTTCGCTGGGCCGACGCGCAGGGCGTCGCCGCCATTTTCATCAACACCCACCGCACGATCCGGTTGTCGGCGAAAGCGCGCGAACGCGTGCGCGAGCTCGAGCTGCTCGACCGGAAGTTTTCAATAAAGGAATGAACATGTTGAAGCGTCTCGCGAGCGTTGCGCTCGCACTCACCGTCACCACGTCCCTTTTCGCACAGGATTCCACCGATCTCGAGCGCCGTCTCCGCGAGCTCGAACAGAAGATCGCGCAGATGCAGTCGGCGCAGCCGAATGCCGACCTCGCCGAGGTCCGCCGGCAGATCGAGATCCTCGGTCAGGAGATCGAGTCACTGAAGACGCGTCAGACCGAGACCGTCGCCACGACCGACACCACGACGTATGGCATGGGCGCCGCCGCGTCGAAGGTCTATCGCGCGGACGAGGGCATCTCGTTCGGCGGCTACGGCGAGTTTCTCTACCAGAACCTCGAAGGGCGTACGGACACCGCGGACGCGCTCCGCGCAATCCTCTACACCGGCTACAAGTTCAATGACCGCGTGATCTTCAACTCGGAGATCGAGTACGAGCACGCGAACACCGAGCGCAGCGGCCAGGTCGAAGTGGAGTTTGCGTATCTCGACTACCTCATCACTCCGGCCGCGAACGTCCGCGCCGGTCTGCTGCTGATGCCGATCGGAATCACGAACGAGCAGCACGAGCCGACGGCGTTCTTCGCCGCGCGCCGCTCGCAGCTCGATTCGCGCATCATTCCGACGACCTGGAACGAGCTCGGCGTCGGCGTGTTCGGCGAGGCCGGCCGGTTCAGCTATCGCGGTTACGTGACCACCGCGCTCACCAGCAGCGGCATCACGGCGACCGGCATCCGCGGCAGCCGCCAGCGTGGCTCGCAGGCGAAGGCGGACGATCTCGCGTTCGTCGGCCGCGTCGACTTTCACCCGTTCGAAGGGACGATCATCGGCGCCTCCGCGTACACCGGGAACTCCGGCCAGGAGAACACGTTCGGCGGCCGCGTGACGCTCACCGAGGTGCACGCCGATGCGCGCTTCCGCGGGTTCGAGCTGCGCGCGCTGGCAGCGACCGGCTCCATCGACGACGCCGCGGCGATCAACGCGGCGAACCACCTGACCGGCGCGGGATCGGTCGGAGAGTCGTTCGGCGGCTGGTACGTCGAGGGCGGCTATGACGTCGCGCCGCTCCTCACGGAGCGCGACTGGTCGGTGACGCCGTTCGTCCGCTACGAGTCGTTCGACACGCAGCGCGAAGTGCCGACCGGCTTCCTGCGCAATCCGGCCAACGACCAGAACATCCTCACCTTCGGCGTGGCGCTCAAGCCGATTCCGCAGACCGTCATCAAGATCGACTGGCAGAACGT
>DASVUA010000931.1:0-3847 GCA_036387295.1 Thermoanaerobaculia bacterium
GAAGCTCCGTCAGACACGCGGACGGAGATCATCGGCACCGCGGGCACGATCGTGGTCGAGCAGCCGTTCAAGCCGCACGTCCTCTCCGAGATCCTCGTCAATGGAGAGCGCGTCGCGGTGCCGGGCGATGACGCTCGCATCTCGACGACTCCCGCGCAAATGCCGTAGCGCTGGCGGCGCTGGCGGAGGCGGCGAGGTCGGAACGCGTGCAGCGAATCGGGGCGTAAAGCACGAACACCGTCGCGTCGCGGGAAGCGTCCAGCCTGACTCTCCCCCGCGGGGCGGGGGAGAGTCGCGGACATGACTCAGTGGTGTGAGTAGGGCGTCTGCAGCGGTGCTACGGAGACGACGGTCATCATGCCGCGATCCTCGTGGGCGAGGATGTGGCAGTGGAGGACGAAGTAGCCAGGGTAGTCGACGAAGCGGCTGCGCATCTTGAAGTAGCCGGGGACGTTTTGGGGCACGCTATTCGCGGTGAAGACCTTCCCGGACGGGATCGGGAAAACGTCCCACCAGACGCGCTGCTTGTCCGGCTGCAGGCCGGCGGCGGCACACGGAACCCACGTGCTCTTCTTCGTCAGGTCGATGGTGCACTGGCCCGGCCGCGCGGTGCTCGCGTCGGCGGTGTACTGGCCGATGGCGATCCGGTAGTCCGAAGCGCTGATCGTCGACGCCGCATTTGCCGTCAGGGTCATTGACGTGTCGCTGGTCGGAGTCGTGTCGACCACACCCGCGAACGTGGTGCCGATCCAGATCGAATCGCCGGCGCGGAAGTCTTTCGTGAACGAGGTGCCCTCGCCCGTGACGGCCGGGCTGCCGTTCGCCACCGACACCTTGCCCTTACCCTCACTCGAGGTCATCGCATTGGGCTCGAAGATCTCCGTAATCTGGAACGGATTGACGTGGATGTGGAACGGGTGGGAGATGGCCGGGTTGTAGCTGTCGTTGACGATCTTCCACTCCTCGGCGCGATTGAGCTCGACCACCGCTCCGAGCTCACCATCGAAGGCCTTGCCGTCGATCGTGTGCGCCGCCGGCGGCGGTCCGCCGTTGTTCGGTGTGGTCGTCGCAAAGGTGATCAGCTTCGTCCCCGTGACGTCGTCGTCGGTGACGTCTCTCAGAAAGTCGGGCTGCTTCGGCGCGCGGTCCTGCGGGATGAGGTCCATCGCCGGACCGTTCTCCGTGACCTGCACGGTAAACAGCGTGAGCGCGGTGGCGGACGGTTTGATGGGCGGCCGGTCGGTGATGTCGACGGTGTTGTAAACGAGGACCGGATAGAGGTTGTAGCCGCCTTTGACGTACGCCGGCATCTTGACCAGCAGGTCGGTGCGGTTGCCGGAGGCGAGTACGAAGTTGTTCGGGCGAGTCCAGTAGTTGTCGGGCGTGAGCTGCACGCCGTCGACCGCGAGCTGCTTCCATTGCAGCGACGCCGGCGGCGCAAAGTACGCGCCGGCGCGGCCGGACGTGTTCGCAATGCGCCATAACTGCACCGAGTTGCCGGCGACCTTCAATACCGGCTTGATCTTGCCGTTGACCGAAAAGTTCGAATTCGAGGTGCCGGCGCCGGTCATCAGGTTCGGCAGGTTCGCGAGCTGCTGGATCACGAGCACCGGCTGCTTCCTCGTCCACCCTTTGCCGTAGTACGCGTCGATGGCGCCGTCATAAGACTCGCCTTCGATGATGAACGCGCCGGTCATGCCGTTCTGCACGTTGATGGTGGTGGAGCCGTGCTTATGCGCGTGGTACCAGTGCGTGCCCGGCGACTGCCCCATGATCAGTGGACGCTGCGGCTCGGCGGCTTCATCGACTTCCGCCTGCCCAGCGCCGTGAGTGTGCGGCGTGCGCACGGCCGGGTTGGCGGTCGAAATCGCGGCATCCGTCTTCAGCGGGATTTTGAAACAGTAGGGCGCAGCGCCGACGAAGTACTGCGGCCAGTTGCCGTTCTCGATCAGCCGCTTGTTCGCAGCTTCCCAATTCTTCACGCCGTAATCGCGGACGTAGCCCATGAGCTGGTCCTGCAGCGCCGGACGCAGATCGGACCAGCGGCGCGGCCACATCTTCGCGTCCGTCGCGGCAGCGAGTTGGGTCCTGCAATCGCTGAAAAAGTCGTCGAAGTTCTTCTTCACGTCGGCGGCGGTGATCAGCGGCACATTGCCGGTCGCGCGCGGCGACGGCTTGATGTTGATGAAGACGTTGTCCGCGGTGGTGTTCGGACTCGTGTGCAGCCCGTGGAAGTGGATGTTGGTGAAGACCGAGCCGGCGAAGCAGTCCGGAAACTGGTCGCCCGGCGTGCCGGTATTCGCGGGATAGACGTTCGTGCTGTCGCACCTGTCGTCGTCCGTGCCGGGGAACTTCGCCGCGTCGATGGAGTTGAGGAACGTGAGCGACACGACGTCGCCGACTGCGGCGCGCAGCGTCGGGCCGGGCATTGGATTGTTCAGCGACGACGACGGCGGATTCCAGTTCGCCGGCGCCTCGCGCCGATACGCGCGCACCCACTGCGGATAACACACCGGCGTCGTACCGCCCCTGCCGGTCGGAATCCGCACCTGCTCGGAGACGGTGTAGAGCGTGCCGCTCAGTACATTGCTGGTCGCGGCGAGCTCCGGTATGACCGCCATCTCCTGGTTGATCGGTTCGCACGGAATGGAGCTCGTCGCCGTTTGGGCGGCCAGAGGAACAGCGAGGACGAGAAGCAGCATCAGTCTCTTCATGACGTCACCACCTGGATCGTTCCGACTTCCCCGTCGTGTTTCACGCAGGAGTAGCGGATCGTGCCCGTCACGCCGCCCGTCTCAATGTTGATCTGCACGTCGATGAGATCCGTCGCCTGCGCGACGTAGCCGGGCTGCGAGGACTTCCACGGCTCCATGACGTCAGTCGTGAAGCTGGTCGTGCCCTCTTTGTCCGCAACAGCGATCTGATGCGGCTCCTCGGTCTGATTGTTCCAGCACACCATGTCGCCGATCTGCGCTTTCAGCGGTGAGCCTGGATCTGTCCCATAGACGTCCGCATCGAACGACACCGGGTCCCCCTGGATCATGACGGACCACCCTTGTCCTGCTGCCATGTACTCTCCTCCTGTTGAATCTTTAAAACCGGACGCCGAGGGACACGCGCACAGTGCGCGGTCTCTGATAGGCGAGATCGTTCAGCGGCTGGCCGAAGTTCGCCGCGAGCTGGTAATGCGCGCCCAGGGCCGTGCAGGCCGCGGCGGCGGTGCCGCGCGGACACTCGACCGGCGTCTGCGTGCGCGGGTCGAATGGCAGCAACGTGGGCGATGTGGCGGCGGTACTGACCGTCGTGCCGAGGCGCTGCGGATCGGCGATGCCGTCGTTGTTGAACGCATTGAGCAGGTCGCCGTGCGCAAACCATTCGAGCGCGCCGGTACGCAGCGATGCGCGCAGCGCGAGGTCGGTGGAGTGGATGTCGTCCGCGCGCAGCGCACCGCGTCCGCTGAAGTAGTACAGGCCGTTCGGGATTGAAGCGTAGCCTGGATTCGCGGGCGCGCCTGCGTAGCGCGTGAGGCTGATCGGACCGGCGATCGAGTACGACAGCGCGGAGTCGAAATTGTGCAGCAACGACAGGCCCAGTGCGACGCGGCGCAGTTCGAGCGCATACCCGGCCCACGCGCGGACGCGGTGGCGCTGATCGCCCGGAAGATTGCCGATCGGCGCGGAGTCATAATCGAAGAACTCCGGGTAGTACAGCGCGGGATCGAGGTTCGCCGCCGCGCCGCTGTTCGGGTTGTCGCCTTCGTCGTTGCCGCGCAATGTGGCGTAGGTGTAGTGCACGCCGCCGTCGAAACGGCCTGCCGTCCCGCGGGCCTGCAGTTGCAGCGCGCGGT
>DASVUA010000932.1:0-7783 GCA_036387295.1 Thermoanaerobaculia bacterium
CGGGCTAAAGCCCGCCGCTCCACAAGAACGAGGCGCGGGCAGGAAAGAGCGATCAGCCTTTCGCGATGTAGACCACGCCCGGGATGCCGTCAAAGTCTGCGTCGCTCGTGACGACGTCGGCCTCGTGCGCCTGCGCCGTCGCGAGCACGATCGCGTCGGCCATGGCGAGCTTGTAGGTCAGACTGAGGTCAGCGGCGATCAATGCGAGCTCGTCACTCAGCGGCACGACCGCCGTTTTCTGCATTGCCGCCACAGCGTCGACCGCGGCCTCCTCGGACATGCGGCGCTTCGCGTGTTTGTAAACCTCGTAGATGACGATCGTCGGCGTGATCACCGACGCTGGCTGGCGGAGCCGTTTCGCGTACTCGTCCGCCAGAGGGCTGTCGGTCAGAAACTCCAGCCAGCCCGACGAGTCGACGACGATCAGAACCGGTCCTTCTTCTCGCGGAAGCCGGTCGTGGTCAGACCACGCAGAATGCCGCGGAACGCGGAGATCGGCCGATCGGGCACGAGCATGATCACGTTGCCTTTGCGGATCACCTGCAGGTCCTGCCCCGGACGAAGCGACAGTCCATCCCGGATCTCTTTGGGAATGACCACCTGGTACTTTGGCGAAACTCGTGTCTTCGGCATCGTGTCACCCGCGTGGCGGTATCGATGACGGCAGCGTAGCATGAACCTCTACGCTCACATCGGCGGCGAAAACCCACGCCTCGTGCATTAAAATAACCTCCATTCATGCGGGTCGACTACGACAAGAGGGAGATCGTGTGTGCGGTGGGGGACCTCATTTACGAGTCGACCTACCGGCGCATCGGGGTGGAGCGTGGCGACGGGTTCCGGCGGATGTGGATCGGGCAGGACATCCACAGCAAGCGCGCCGAGCAGCGGGCGAATGAAGATCCGCATTACCGCGCCGAAGTGCACGTTGTCCATCGGACGCAGGTCGGCGCCTGGGCCGTCACCGTCACCGGGCGTGTCGACGGGCTCTCGATCGACAAGGAAGCGAAGCGGGTCTCGATCGAAGAAGTGAAGTCGATTCACTTCGATCTCGAGCTCGAGTCGCTGATGCGGTCGGAGAAACTGCAGCGGCATCTCTATCAGCTCCTCCTCTACGCCTACTTTTTATCCAGCCAGCCCGAGCTCCAGGGCTTCTCGTTCGTGCCGCAGCTCGTGCTGATCGATCTCGTCTCAGGCGACGCGAAAACGGTCGACACCGAATTCGATCGCGAGCGGGTCGAATCGACACTGCACGCGTCGCTGGCGAAGCTGATCGAAGACCTCGATACGGCGCATGCGCTGCGCGTCGCGAAGCGCGCCTTTGCCGACACGCTCGAGTTTCCGTTCGACGGCATGCGCAACGGGCAGGAAGAGATCGTCGGCTCCGTCGCCCGCGCCGTGTGGCAGCGCGACGCGCTCCTCGTCTCAGCGCCCACCGGCATCGGCAAGACGATGGCCGTGCTCTATCCGGCGGTGAAGCAGTCGCTCAAGCTCGGCAAAAAGCTCTTCTTTCTCACCTCGAAAACGCTGCAGCAGGATGCGGCGGTCAAGGCGCTGAATCTCCTCAACGACGGCTCGTTCCGCGTGCTGCGCATCCGCTCGAAACAGAAGATGTGCGCGCACACCGAGATGATCTGCCACGAGGACTTTTGTCCGTTCGCGGCGCAGTACGGCGAGAAGATGAAGAAGAGCGCGCTCCTCTCCGGCATCGTCACGTCGATGAGCTACTTCGATCCCGACATCACGTTCGAGCTCGCGAAGTCGAAGGAAGTCTGTCCGTTCGAAGTCTCGCTCGAGCTGATCGATCAGGCAGACGTCATCGTCTGCGACTACAACTACATCTTCGATCCGTACGTCGGCCTCAAGACGTACCAGCAGGAGTCGGATTACAGCGATTGCGTGCTGGTGGTCGACGAAGCGCACAACCTCGTCGACCGCGGCCGCGGCTACTACTCGCCGGAACTGCTCGAGAGCTCGTTCGACGAGATCCGGAACCTGATGATGTCGCGCAACTGCTGGATCGAAGGGTGGGAGGAGTTGATCGAGATCCTCCGCGCGCATTTCGTCGAGCTGGCCGAAGTGCTGGAGAACGACGTGAAGCAGGCGCTCTGTTCGCCGAGCCGCGAGCTGTTTCTCGAACAGCGCATCGAGTGGGAGCGGGTCGTCCTCGAGTACATCGGCTGGAAGATCGACAACCGCATCGCCGAGGAAGACGATCCGCTGATCGACTTCTACTTCAAGCTCGTCAAGTTCACGAACCTCCTCTCCGAAGACGGCGACGAGTTCGCGCACATGATCGAACGGACGAATGAAGGTCTGAAGCTGAAGATCTTCTGCAAAGATCCGTCGCGCTTTCTCGGGAAGATCTTCGATTCCGCGCACGCCACGATCGCGCTTTCCGCGACGCTCGAGCCGTTCGAGTTCTACCGCAAAACGCTCGGCTTTCCGGCCAAGAAGACGGCCGAGCTTTCCCTCGGCTCTCCTTTCCCGCGCGACAACCGGAAGATCGTCGTCGTCTCCGATGTCGACACGACGTACAAGCGCCGCGCGGACCACTACGACAAGATCGCGGCGACGGTCGCCGACATCGCCGATGCCGGCAGCGGCAATTTCCTCGCGCTCTTCCCGAGCTACGCCTTTTTGCGCGAGATCGCCGAGCGCATGCCGCCGACGCAGAAGCGCGTCATGGTGCAGCGCAACGACATGACCGACTACGAGCGCAACGCGATTCTCGACATCCTGCGCGACAAACCAAAGCGGGGAAATCTCATCCTCGCCGTGTCGGGCGGCATGTACGCCGAGGGGGTCGATTATCAGGGCGACATGCTCTCGGGCGTCATGGTCGTCGGACCGGCCTTGCCGCAGGTGAGCTTCGAGCAGGAACTGCTCAAGCACTACTACGACGAGCAGTACGGCTCCGGATTCGAATTCGCGTACCTCATCCCCGGCATGACGCGTGTCGTGCAGTCGGCAGGGCGCGTGATCCGGAGCGAAAGCGACATCGGCATCATCGCGCTCCTCTGCAAACGCTTCACGCAGGAGTCGTATACGCGGTATTTTCCGTCCGACTGGTACGAAGACTCGCCGCGCGAGCTCGTGACGCGGAAAGCCGCCAGCGAGATTCGCTCCTTCTTCGAAGAGAAGGCGGTCACACCGCAGTTGAGGATTGTGTTTTGAAACGTTCGTTTGCGATCGGTGCCCTGCTTCTGCTCCTCGTTTCCTGCGCCTCCGCTCCTCCCGAGCCGCAAGGCGCGCTCGCTCCCGATTGGGACGTCCTCCCGGCCGGGCTGACCGAAGCGTTGTGCATGCGCCTGAAAATGGACGCGGTGGCGACCGGCCCCGTGACGGTGGTCAAAGTCACGCAGCCGCTCGCCACGGCGCACACCGTCGGCGCGCTCGCGAACATTTCGAAGCGCCGCCGCAAGACCCGCGCGATGAGCGGCAACCACTCCGCCATCGTGAATCGCGTCATTCCGATCGCGCTCCCCACCGGCACCTGCACCTGGACGCCGATCGAAGTGCGCGACATCGCCAGCCACGGCGACGAGATGATCCTCGAGCTCTCCGCTCCCCTTCCCAACCCGTTCGAAGCGGGCGAGGCGGGGATCTTCGCCCGCGTTTCGCTGGCCGGCGAGAACGCCTCCTGGTACTGGGTTCCGCTCGTCGCGCAGGGCGAATCGTGGGCCACCGGGATGGCCGTTTCGCTCGTGCTCTGACGCCGCGGATGAGCGCGCCGATCGATGGCACGCCCCTTTCATTAAGGCGCTCTCGGTAAGTTCTGAGCCAGGGGCAGGTTGATCATGCGGCAGCACGCGGGAAACGAAGGAAGAGTTCTGATTGCGGACGACGATCTTGCAATCCGTCACCTCGTCAGCACGATTCTTCAGCGCGAAGGACTCGCGTTCGATTCGGCTGCCGACGGTCAGGAAGCGATCGACAAACTCGAACAGCACTCTTACGCGGTCGTGCTCCTCGATCTGATGATGCCGCGCGTCGACGGCTTCGGCGTCGTCGAGTACCTCAAGGCCAATCCGCCGGTCACCAAGCCGGTCGTGCTCGTGATCAGCGCGTACGCCGACCAGAAGTTCAAGCAGGTGGACGCGGACGTCGTGGCGGGCGTGCTCCGCAAGCCGTTCGAAGTGGGCGATCTCGGCAATCTGGTCCGGCTCTGCGTGCAGGGTTACGAAGCTGCGACGCGAGGCCGCGCGATCCCCGACGACCTCGGCGAGCTTTCCGTCCCGAACTGAGCCGTCAGGCCCAGTTCTCCAGCCAGTACTCCAGCATCACCACGGCCCAGAGCGATTTCGCGTGGTTTGCGCGGCCGCCGCGATGTTCGGCCAGCAGCCGGCTCACCTGCGCTTGGTCGACGATGCCGCGCGTGCGCAGACGCGACGGCTCGAGCAGACGATCGACTTCGCCGCGCAGACCGCCGTTGATCCAGCTTGCGGTCGGTACGCTGAGGCCGCGCTTCCGGCGATAGATCACTTCGCGCGGCACCCACTTTTCGGCCGCTTTCTTCAGCACCCATTTCGTCGTGAAGCCGCGCACGCGCAGCTCGACCGGAAGCGACAGCGCGAAGCGCGTGACGTCGCGATCGAGAAACGGCGCCCGCGCTTCGACGGACGAGAGCATCGTGGCGCGATCGACTTTCACGAGCAGATCGTCGCGCAGGTAGCTGCGGTAATCGAGCAGCATCGCCCCTTCGAGCGCGGCGCCGCGGCCGTCGAATTGCGGCAGCGCGCCGAGGCCGATGCCGAACCAGCGGAGGTGCCGCTCGATCCATGGCCGCTCCGCGTCGGTGACGAAACGCTTGAGCAGGTATTCGAGCGTGACCTTCTTCCCCGATGACGGCAGCGCGAACGCGAGCCTGCGCACCGCGGCGCGGACGAACGACGGCAACGCGTCGTATTTCGGCGCGAGCTTGTGCCCGACGTAGGTCGGATAGCCGCCAAACAATTCGTCCGCCCCTTCCCCGCTCAGCACGACTTTCACATGCTCGCGCGCCGCACGCGCGAGGAGGAACGTCGGCAGAATCGCGGCGTCTGCCAGCGGTTCCGCGAAGCGCGTCGTGACGTTGTGCAGCGCGTCGAGCAGCGTCTGTTCGTCCGTCCGCACCGGCACGTGGCGCGTGCGCATCCGCCGTGCGAGCTCGGCCGCGTCTCCGCTTTCGTCATACGACTCCTCGGCGAACTGCGCCGAAAACGTATGCACTTTGTCGACGCCGATGACTTGCGACGCGAGCGTCGCCAGGATCGACGAATCGAGCCCGCCGCTGATGAAGACGCCCACGGGAACGTCCGCCATCACCTGCTTCGCCACCGCTTCTTCGATCAGCCGCTGCGTTTCGCGGACGGCGTCACGCGCCGAGATCTTCTGCGTTTCGAAGGAGGCGGGATCCCAGTACTGCACCGTTCGTTCGCCCTGCTCGGTGAAAAGCATGTACGAGCCGGCCGGCACGCGGCGCACGGCGAGGAACGGCGTGCGCGGCTCCGAGATGTAGCCGAGCGCCAGGTAGTCGTTCATCGCGACCGGGTCGAGCTCGCGCGAGATGTCGGGATGCCGCAGGAGGCATTGCAGCTCGGAGGCGAAGATCACCTCGCCGCGCACGCGTGCATAGAACAGCGGCTTCTCGCCCGCGCGGTCGCGGGCGAGGAGCAGCGTGCGCGTGCGGTTGTCCCAGATCGCCAGGCCGAACATGCCGTCGAGCTGCTCGACCGCGGCCGCCCCTTCGGCGAGATACATCGGCAGGATCGTCTCGACATCCGAGTGCGAGCGATAGGGAAAGTCGCGATAGCGCTCCCGCAGCGACGGCGCGTTGTAAATCTCACCGTTCGCCTCGAGCCACACCTGCCCGTCAGCCGATTGAAACGGCTGATCCGCGCGCGCATGCAGATCGACGATGCGCAACCGCTCGCACCCGATCTGCGCGTGCGGCTCGACGAACACCGCCCGCCCATCCGGCCCTCGATGCCGCAGCGCCTCGCCCATTTCCTCCAGGACGAATGGATGCCGCAGCGCCCCGGCGCCGACCATGCCGTAGATCCCACACACCGGCGCGCATTGTAAGTGTGCAGTCCGGAGTTGCGTGTGGCGAGTTGGCGTCGAAAAACCGAGGTTGGCTTCGAGTTGAGAGTCGCGCGGCAACCGGCACGCAACTACCTGCCGTACGCCACATGCCGCCCGCCGGCAGCAATCAGCTTCCAGCCGCGGGCTTCGAGCATGCGGCGCCACTGCACGTCCTGCTCGCGGAGCACGTACACGCGTGGCGTCGTGCTGGCGAGCGACTGCTCGAACCACGACAGCGGCTTGAGCGGCGAACGAGGATCGGAAACGTATTTCTGATAGCGGCGGATGAGGTAGTTGCTCGTCAGCTCGGTGGCATCGCGTGTGACGACGATCAGCGGCCGCTGGAGATAGAACGCAAGCGATCCGCTGAACGCTTCGACGCCGATCACCTGCGTCGCCGGCGTGACATGCGGCGCGAGCTCGGCCACGAACTCCTTCGCCGAGCGCCGTTGCCCGATCGCGTCGAGCAGCGGATCGGCGAGGAGCGGCAGGGCGATCGTGGGAATCGTGAGGGCGATGAACACGAGATCGCGCCGTTTCGCGAAGAGCGCGACGAAGCCTCCGATCGCAAAGGCGAGGCCGAACGCCAGCGCGGTTTCATCCGCCACCGCCGCGAGCTCGGGACGCATCTTCGTACGATGCGCGAAGAACGAACCGGCGAGCAGCAGCACGCCGAGGGAAGCGAGCACGATCGCGGCGGCACGCGTCCGCGCCTCCCCCCAGATCCGCGCGATCAGCAACGCCACGACAGGCATCAGCGGCAGGATGTACTGCGGCCGCTTCGATTGAGAGATCGAAAAGAAGACGAACGGAATGACGATGGCGAGGATGCAGTACAGCGTCGCCGGATCCGGCTTGCGCAGCTTCTTCCAGCTCGCGATCCCGACGATCGACCACGGCAGCGCGCCGCCGAGGAGATACGGGATGAAGTACCACGGCGGCCCGGTGCGCTGCAGCTCGTCGGTCGCCATCCGCGCGGCCGTTTCGGTGACCAGCACGTAGCGCAGAAACTCCGGCACGACCTGCGAAACGCCCCACACCCACGGCACGCACACCGCGACGAACAGCACGATGCCCACGGGCGAGAAGATCGTCCGCAGGGCGTTGCGCCGCCACGCAAACGGCACCGCCACCGCCAGCACGAGAATGAACGTGACCGGCCCTTTCGTGATCATCGCGAATCCCATCGCAATCCAGGCCACGATCGCGCAGCGCGACGCGCTTCTGGACGACGACTCTGCAGCGGGGACGACGGCAAAGTAGAACGCCGCGAGCGCGACGGTCGTGAAGAACATCAGCGCGCTGTCGAAAATCACCGTGCGTGCGAATGCGATCACGAGCGGCATCGCCAGAAAGGCGATCGCCGCGATCCACGGCGCATCGCCGCCCCACACGCGCCGCGCAAAGAAGAACAGCACGGCGGCGGTGGCGAGCGTGAAGAGATACGCCGGCAAACGCGCCGCGACTTCGGTCGGGCCCAGCACCTCCATCACCGCCGCTTCCGCCGCAAAGTAGACGATGGGCTTGTCGAGATACGGCAGCGTGTTGAGCCGCGGCATGACGTAGTCGTTCGTCACCGCCATCTCCCGCGCCACTTCGGCGTTCCGCCCTTCATCCGCATCGAACAGCGGATGCCCGCCGAGATGAATCGCAATCGCGACGACGACGACAGCCAGCCAGGGTCTGAGAAGCGGGGTGCTCAAGGAGCCGCGACGAT
>DASVUA010000933.1:0-1650 GCA_036387295.1 Thermoanaerobaculia bacterium
CATCGGGCCGGTGATCGAGAACGGTTTCTATTACGACTTCGCCACCGAGCGTCCCTTCAGCGAAGAAGACCTGCGCCGCATCGAAGAGCGGATGCAGGCGCTCGTGAAGAAAGACGTGCCGGTCAAACGCGAGGAGTGGTCGCGCGACGAAGCGATCGCCATGTTCGAGAAGATGGGCGAGCACTACAAAGTCGAGATCATCAAGGCCATTCCGGGCGACGAGACGCTCTCGGTCTATCGCCAGGGCGACTGGTTCGATCTCTGCCGCGGCCCTCACGTCCCCTCCACCGGCCGCCTCGGCGCGTTCAAGCTGATGTCGGTGGCCGGCGCCTACTGGCGCGGCGATATCAAGAACGCGATGCTGCAGCGCATCTACGGCACCGCGTGGGCCGACAAGGAACAGCTCGAGTCGTACCTCAAGCAGATGGAAGAGGCGAAAGCCCGCGACCATCGCAAGCTCGGCAAAGAGCTCGACCTCTTCCACTTCCACCCGTTCGCTCCCGGCGCCGCGTTCTGGACGCCGAAGGGCACCACGATCTATCAGACGCTCGCGCAGTTCATGCGCGACCTCACGCTCTCGAACGGCTACGTCGAGATCAAGACGCCGCTGCTCTTCAACAAAGGGTTGTGGGAGATCAGCGGTCACTGGGGCAAGTACCGCGAGAACATGTTTCTCGTGCTCGACACCGAAAGCGGCGAGCACGATTTCTCGCTCAAGCCGATGAACTGCCCGTCGCACCATCTCTACTTCGGGATGAAGCGGCACAGCTACCGTGAACTGCCGCTGCGCCTCCACACGCAGGACGTACTGCATCGCAACGAAGCGGCCGGCGCGATGAGCGGTCTCACCCGCGTGCGCCAGTTCGCGCAGGATGACGCGCACATCTACTGCACCGAGGATCAGGTGCCGGGCGAAGTGCACAAATTCGTGGCGCTGCTCGATGAGGTGTATCGCGCGGTGGGGCTCGAGTACACGGCGAAATTCGCCACCCGGCCCGAACAGCGCATCGGTGACGACGCGCTGTGGGATCGCGCCGAGTCGCTGCTCAAGAGCGCGCTCGACGCGCTCGGCCGTCCATATGAACTGAAACCGGGCGACGGCGCGTTTTACGGCCCCAAAATCGACTTCGACGTTTCCGACAGCATCGGCCGGAAGTGGCAGCTCGGCACGATCCAGCTCGACTACAACGCGCCCGAGCGCTTCGACCTCAACTACATCGGCGAAGACAACGCCGCGCACCGGCCGGCGGTCCTCCATCGTGCGATCTACGGTTCATTCGAGCGCTTCATCGCCATCCTGATCGAGCACTTTGCGGGGGCGTTCCCCTTCTGGCTCGCGCCGGTGCAGACGATCGTGTTGCCGCTGTCGGAAAAGTTCGTCGACTACGCAACGGAGGTCACGGCAAAGCTGAAAGCGGCCGGACTCCGGGTCGAGGCCGATTACGGCCACGACAAGCTCGGCGCGAAGATCCGTTTCGCCCAACTCCAGAAGATTCCGTACATGCTGGTCATCGGCGAGAAGGAAGCGTCGAGCGGCACCGTGAATCTCCGCAAGCGCACGGGAGGCGATCAGGTGGTCCTGACCGTCGAGGAGCTCATCGCGCAGGCGCGCGAGCTGATTTCCACCCGCGCGTTGACTTTGTGACGCAT
>DASVUA010000934.1:0-5210 GCA_036387295.1 Thermoanaerobaculia bacterium
CGAGCGTCGTGCCGATGATCGCGGTCGGATTTTTCGAGCCTGCCGCGGCGAGGATGCCGAGCATGCTCGCGGGGATCAGTTGCACGCCCGAGGTGGTGAGCGCCATGAACGTCACCATCGCGTTGGTCGCCGTGTCTTTTCGTGGATTCAGCGTCTGCAGCTCTTCCATCGCCTTGATCGATAGCGGCGTCGCGGCGTTGTTGAGGCCGAGCATGTTCGCCGCAACCGAGAGCACGATCGCTCCCGCTGCAGGATGCTCGGCCGGCACGCCGGGAAAGAGCCACTTCATGACCGGCCGCAACAGACGGCCGAGGAGCGCGACGAGGCCGGCCGCTTCCGCGATGCGCATCATGCCGAGCCAGAGCGTCATCACGCCCACCAGCCCGATCGCGATCTCGACCGCGGTCTTTGCCGAGTCGACCGCCCCTTTCGTCACCGCCTCGGCCGTGCCGTTGACCGCCGCCACGACGAGCGCGATCGCCATCAGTCCGAACCAGATGTAATTCAGCATGCGCGGGATGGTAGCGTATGGAGACGAGTGAATCGCCTTCTTCCACTATGCATTGCGGCGCTGCTGTTGACTGCCTGCGCGCGCGGTCCCGAGCTCGCGCTTTTGCATGACGACTGGATGTCCGCGACGCTCCCGGCGGCGCCGTACGAGCACCTCGTCTTTCGCGCCTACGTCGACGACTTCACGCTCGCCGTCGATGGAAAGCCCATCTACTCGTATCGCGATGCCGGCTCGCGCGGACGGTTGTCGCTGCACGTCGTGCCACTGCCGCGCGGCGGACGTCAGCTCAGCGTCGTCGTCCCCGACGCGGCGCAACGAACGCGTTTCGGCGCCGACGCGGTTCTCGCCACCGACGCCACGTTGCCGTACGCCTTGCTGCACGTCTGGCGCAAGCCGCTGTACGACGACGCCGGTCAGATTCTCCTCGGCATGCTCTTCATCGGTGTCGGCATCGTCGCATTCCTGATCGCCGCGGTACGCCGCCGCGATGGCGTGCTCGCAGTCGCGGGCATGGGGGCGTTCACTCTCCTCTATGGTGCGCGGCTCATCGTCGAATCGATCCTGCCGCTGCTCGTCGATGCGAGCGTGATCAGGCTCGAGTACGTCGATGCGTTTCTCACGTACGTCATCCCGATCCCCGGCTGGTTCGTGCCGATGCTGCTCATCGGCCGCGGCTGGAGCGGATCGCTGCGCTGGCAGGTGATCGCGTTCGCGATCTTCGCGCCGATCGGCATCGCATCCGATCTCATCACGCGCACTCCCGCCTCGCTCGAACAGGCCAACAGCGTGCTCGTGATCCTTGGCGGATTGAACATCCTCGTCAACCTGGTGAAGGCGCGCGCGCGTGCAACGACCGAGCTGCGCGTCGTGCTGGCGGGCTCGGTGATCTTTCTCCTCTTCGCGCTCAACAGCAACCTCAGTTCGCTCGGCCTGCTGCCGTGGCACGGCGACGTGGAGGCGATCGGCTTTCTGGTCTTCGTCGGTTGCCTCGGATTCGCCTCGACGCGCGCATTTGCGCGGAGCGAGCGCGAGCAGCTCGCCGTCGAGCCCGAATTGCGACCCGCGCGCGAGATCCAGCTTTCGATTCTGCCCACCTCGATGCCCGACGTTGCGGGACTGCGCGTGCAGACCGGCTACGATCCGGCGACGTCAGTTGCCGGCGATCTGTACGACTTCCTACGCGCCGACGCGACGCACCTCGGCGTGCTCGTCGCGGACGTCGCAGGACACGGCGTGCCGGCGGCGCTCATCGCTTCGATGGTGAAGATCGCCGCCAAATCACAAGCGCGGATCGCACACGATCCCGCCGCGTTGCTCGGCGAACTGAACGTCCTGCTGCGCACCGACGTGCGACGCGCGTTCGTCACCGCGACCTATCTCTGGTTCGACATGGAGCGCCGCGAGGTGAGCGTGTGCAACGGCGGCCATCCTTCCCCGCTGCTGATCCGCGACGGCGAAGTCCACGAGCTGGGGGGACACGGCGTGCTCCTCGGACGCTTCGGCGCTGCGCGTTACGAGTCGTCCACCACCGCGCTGCACGCGGGCGATCGCATCGTCGCCTTCACCGACGGCATCGTCGAAGCGCGCAATGCGCGCGACGAACAGTTCGGCGACGAGCGGTTGAAAGAGGCCATCGCGCGCGGCTCCGCGTCCGATGTGCTCGCGGCCGTGCATCGCTGGCGCGTGGAAGACGATGCGGACGATTTGACGATCGTCGTGATCGACGTCGCGTGACTAGCTGAAGACGCGCTCGATCTCGTCGTGCACAAGCTCGTAGCACTCGCATGCGCGCGCTTCGAGCGCACGGCGGTCGATGATGCGCGTGCCGCCGCGGCGGTACTGAATCAAGCCGTCTTCCTGCAGTTTCAGCGCGGCGTCGGTGACGCCGGCGCGGCGGACGCCGAGCATCGCGGCGAGGTATTCGTGCGTGATCGCCAGATCGTCGCTGCCGATGCCGTCGCTGCTCATCAGCAGCCAGCGCGCGAGCCGTTCGTCGACCTGATGGCGGCGATTGCAGGCGGTCGATTGCGAGGCGATGACGAACAGCGAATGGATGTAGCGGTGCAGCAGCACGTGAACGGCCGGCGTGCTATCGAAGAGCTTCTTCAGCACGTCACTCGGCATGCGGATGGCTCTGCCGCCGATCTGCACGACGGTCTGCATCGGCGTCGTCGCGGCATTGAGCAGGATCGGAATTCCGACCATCCCTTCGTGCCCGACCGAGCCTGCTTCGACGGTCGAGCCATCCTCGAGCACCGTCACGAGCGAGGCGAGGCAGCTCATTGGAAAGTACGCATACGGAATCGGCTCGTTCGGCACGATGAGCGCCGTGTGGAGCTCGAGCGTAAGCTCTTCCATGTGAGGCCGCAATGCGTCGAGCGCTTCGCGAGGCATCGCCGCGAGAAGACGATTCATGCGCGGCGATTCTATAGACTCTCGCCGTGTTTCGCTCGACCCTGTTCGTTCTCGTGGTCTGCGTGTGCGCCTGCTCGAAACCGGAGACGCCGCGCGCACCCGCGGCTCCCCGCCCGTCGATCCTGCTGGTGACGCTCGACACCACCCGCGCAGACGCGATGGGCGCGCACACACCGGCGTTGAATGCGCTCGCACAGCGCGGCCGCCGCTTCACGCAGGCGTACGCGACGACGCCGCAGACGCTGCCGTCGCACACGTCGATGCTCACCGGCACCTACCCTGCCGGTCACGGCATTCACGAAAACGCGCGCTACGTCGCGGTGCAGCATCCGCTCGCCTCGGAACGGCTGCGCGCGGCCGGCTATCGCACCGGCGCGTTCGTTTCGGCGTTCCCGCTGGCGCGGCGCTTCGGCCTAACGCGTGGCTTCGATGTCTATGACGACGAATTGCAGCAAGGGCGCGTCGAGCGTCGTGCGAACGAGACGACGGATCGCGCGCTCGCCTGGATGCAGCAGCAGAACGGCCCCGTGTTCCTCTGGGTGCACTACTTCGAGCCGCATACACCGTACGACCCGCCTGCAGAGTTTCGCGCGCGGTTCGCAAACGATCCCTATCGCGGCGAAGTGGCGGCGATGGACGAGCAACTCGGACGTCTCGTGCAGGCGTTCCAGTCTCGATTCGCCAATCCGGCGATCCTCGTCGTCGCGGATCACGGCGAGGGTCTCGGCGATCACGGCGAGGCCGAGCACGGAAATCTGATCTATCAAAGCACGATGCATGTGCCGCTCGTCCTGAGCGGTCCGGGTATCGCGCCTGGAGTGCATGAGCGGCCGGTGAGCACGCGCCGTGTGTTTCACACGCTCCTCGATTGGGCCGGAATTTCGTCGGAGCACAGCCTGCGCGGCGGAAGCGACGAGGTGGTGGTCGGCGAGGCAATGATTCCGTTTCTGCAATTCGGCTGGCAGCCGCAGGTGATGGCGGTGGAAGGACGGCAGAAGGTGATCAACGCCGGCGCGATCGAGGTGTACGACGTCGTTGCCGATCCGCGTGAAACGCGCGACCTGGCGAAGACGGCCGAGGTGACGCGCGGCGTGCGTCAGGCGTTGCGCGATTACCCCGTGCCCTCGCCTTCCGCGCAACCGTCCGCGGTTTCCGAGGAGGACCAGCGTCAGCTCGCCGCCCTGGGATACATCGCGTCGGGAGTGCAGCCGGTCGTGCGCAACGATGCGCCGCGTCCGCGCGACATGGCGCATCTCTTCGAGCCACTGGAGCGCGCTTCGTCGCTGTTCGTCGAAGAACGTTACGCGGCGGCGATTCCGTTGCTCGAAAAAATCCGCACCAGCGATCCGTACAACCTCATGACCGCGCTGCGATTGGCGGTCGCCCATTCGGCGCTCGGCCACAATGACGAAGCGCTGGCGGCGTTTCGCAAAGCGCAGGCGCTCTCGCCCGAGTCGCCCGACGTACGCGCCTACCTCGGCCTTCATTACGCCCGCACCGGCGACATCGCGAACGCCGCGCCGCTGCTCGAGCGCGTGGTCGCCGAATCGCCCGACCGTCTGCCTGCCATCGAGGCACTCGCCAACGTGCGCGAGAAACAGGGTCGTCTCGAAGACGCGTTGACGCTGCGCCAGCAGATTCAGACCATGCGCACGCTCACGCCCGCGGAGCTGACGCACCTGGCGCAACTGGCGATGGAGCTCGGCCGCACGGAGGTCGCGCTCGAATCGTTCGAACGTGCACGCGCGCAACAAGGGGCCGCGTTCCAGCATCACCTCGAGCTCGGCGTGCTCTATCTCGCCGCCCGCCGCTACGAAGACGCCCGCGCATCGCTCGACCGCGTCCCCCGCTCACATCCCGCGTACGCAATGGCCCTCTTCAAACGCGCCCAAGTCAGCGTCCTGCTCAACGAGCCCGACCGCGCCGCACGAATCGCGACCGCCCGCCAGCACGCCGACCCCACCACCCGCGACCTCATCGCCCGCGAACGGCTGTTTCAATAATCGGTGTGGAGTGCGGCGACCGCAGTCGCCGCTCTAACTCGCGCGAGCCGCAGCTCGCGCTGCGGCAGAAACAGCGGCGACTAGCGTCGCCGCTTTTCGACCGCGTCGCTGCGTGGTGTGACAAAGCGGCGGCTCTGCCGCCGCACTCCAAACTGATTCCCACATCTCGCGACCAAGTGCCCTCGTGTGGAGAGCGGCGACCGCAGTCGCCGCTCTGACTCGCGCGAGCCGCAGCTCGCGCTGCGGCAGTGACAGCGGCGACTAGCGTCGCCGCACTCCAC
>DASVUA010000935.1:0-5478 GCA_036387295.1 Thermoanaerobaculia bacterium
GAGAGGCCGCATTCATTGGAGAGGGAAGCGCGTCCACTTCTCCGATGCATTCGCCAACGAGCGGATCGCGTTCGAGCGCATCGACTACTCGTCCTGGCGCGTCCATTACGGCTCCTTCGAGATCGGCACCTACCTCGACGATGAGCACCGGTTCGTCTGACCGCGCGGTCTGCCGCTCCCAACGGCTGACGCTCCCGCGTCCTTGTCACGTCCCCACCGGACGCTCCGCATCTGTCAAATATGTCCCTAGACACGATTGTCAGGAATGTCCCTGGTCATACCGAGCCCGCCGCTCCACGAGTGGGCGTCTCTACGCCGCGAAGGCTTCTGTTTCGAGAAAGCAGAAGACCTGGCGCATCGCGTCGGGAGCCCACGGCAGAAACGTGTGCGTGCGGTGCAGCACGACGAAATCTTTCATCCCCGCAAGTCTGGTTCGCTCCACCGCCACGACGCCGTCGTTCGGCGCGTGCTGCATCCAGCGCGAGAAGAGTGGGATGTGACTGCGCGAGCCGGCGATCACGCCGAGCGCAAAGTCGGCAGGCGGTAGCGCACGCGGAACGCTCGCCGCGCCGGTGCCGAGCTCGCGCAATGGCCTGACGGGCGTCAGCCAATCCTGCAGGACGTCGGCGACTTCGCTTCCTCCATTCGGCGGCGCGAGCATCACCACGCGTCCGAGGTTCGGGAGCGTGTGCGTCGCAAGAAAACGGCGCACCACAATGCCGCCTAGCGAATGTGTGACGAAGTGCACCCGTGTGGCTGACGCCAGACGCGGAACAATGTCGCGCGCGAACGCTTCAGCATTCTCGCCAATCGTCCGGATATTCGAGTGATAGCGCCAATTGATGACACGGTAGCCCCGCATCTTCGCCGCAATGGCGAGCGGCAGCATCGAAGCCGCCGTGCGCCCCAGTCCGTGCAGCAGTACCACCGTCTCGTTCATACCGTCGAAGTTACGGCCGCTGCGGCCGAGGGTTTTGCGGGCGTAGAATCGCCAATCCGTTAATGGAGATACTTCATGCCTCATATCACTGAGCATCAGCCGGGGTCATTCTGCTGGATCGAGCTTGCCACGCGCGACGCAGCCGCGGCGCGGGATTTTTATACGCGGCTGTTCGGCTGGGCAGTCAACGAGATCCCGATGGGTGAGATGGGCACGTACTTCATCTTTCAGAAGAACGGCCGCGACGTCGCCGCGCTCTACCAGGACGCCGAACAGCGTCCGAACTGGCTCTCGTATATTTCCGTCCGCGACATCGACGCCGCGGCCGAACAGGCCAGGAGCCTCGGCGGCACTGTGAATCGCGGACCGTTCGATGTATTCGAATCGGGGCGTATGGCGGTAGCGGCCGATCCACAAGGAGCACAATTCGCATTGTGGGAGGCGCGCTCGCATGCCGGCGTCGGCGTGCGCGACGAACCGAATGCGCTCTGCTGGAACGAGCTGCAGGCGCGCGATCCTGAAGCTGCGAATGCGTTCTATACCGCGTTCTTTCACTGGCGCGCCAATCACTCGGCCGATTACACCGAATGGCATCTCGGCGAGCACGCCGTCGGCGGAATGATGACCTCGCGCGCGCCGGCCGGGGTTCCGTCGTATTGGCTCGCGTACTTTGCCGTGGACGACTGTGAGGCTGCTGCCGCGCTCGCGATCGAGCTCAACGGCACCGTGCGGCTCCCCCCGACGGCGATCGAGAATGTCGGACGCTTTGCCGTCCTCACCGACCCGCAGGGGGCGGTTTTCGCGGTGATTCAACTTGCCGCCTAGCGTAGGAAATGCGGCAGAACCGGAGGCTGTTGACCTCGAAGCTTACCGGGAAGATTTGCAGCACCTGTGGATCTCCGTCGGGCAGCAAGTTTCAAGAACGGAGATCCACCCATGCGTCAGACCGGAACCGTCAAATGGTTCAACGATGCGAAGGGCTTCGGCTTCATCACGACCGAAGGTGGCGAGGACGTGTTCGTGCACTTCACCGCCATCCAGGGCAACGGCTTTCGCTCCCTGCAGGAGGGAGCGCACGTCGAGTTTGAAGTGACGAACGGCCCGAAGGGCCTTCAGGCCCAGAACGTCACGCTCGCCTAATGCTTTGAACGTCGAGTGAGCTGTAAACAACGAAGGGCGGGCCGCCAGGCCCGCCCTTCGTGCGTGAACGCGGCTTTTTGCCTCAGCCCTTCGTTTCGTCGTCGTCCCACGGCCGTGAAATCACGCACGAGTTGATGCCGCCGACGCCCATGCTGAGCTTGCCGCTGTAGCCGGCGCGCACTTCCCGCCCGTTGCGGTCGACGAAATTCTGGCTGTGCACTTTGACGTCGGCGTGCAGCTCGCCTTCGGTCAGCGGGACGGGGTAAAGCTTTCCTCGCGACATCCCCATGTGCTGCGCGGTCAGCTCCCAGCCGCCGCCGACCGACATGCCGTGTCCGAACGTCCCCTTGCGCGCGGTGAAGATGACGTCGGGATGCAGCAGCTCGAGCGAGTTCTCGATCTCGGTCGCGTCGCCGGGCGTCGCGGTCGCGTGCATGTCCCACGTCGTGACTTCGCCGGCCTGCACATCCTCGAGCGCCGCCTTCATCGCGAGCTGCGGCCCGCCCTTGGATGGCGTGATGATGTGGTGCGCATCCGACGATGTGCCGACGCCCACCAGCTCCATCCCCAGCGGCTTGAAGCCGGCCGCTTTCATCACATCGGCGTCACCGACGATCCAGACGCATGCGCCGCCCGCGATGTGCGTTCCTTTGAGGCCCGTGAGCGGACGCGAAACGTCGGCGTCGGAGGAGAGCACGTTGGCGTTGTAGAACGATGAGATCACCATCTCGTGCGGCGGAGGATCGGTCATGCCGATCACCACAGCCGTCGCGTCGCCGCGGTGAATCGCGTCGACGGCCAGCTTCGCCGCGACGCCGAACGACGCACATGCCGCGATCGGGGCCCACGCCGGACCGACGATCTTGCCGATCATCGAGATCTGCGCGGCCGCGATGTTCGAGATGTTCCAGAGGAGGTTCGGCGAGACGGCGGCCCACGGTTCTTCCGGGCACCCGTACTTTTTGCCCAGCGCCCGAATCCGGCTCAGCTTCTGCCGGATCGAGGAGAGCTTCGCCGAGCCGGACGATGGGGGAACGGGCTCGCCGTTGATTTGCGCCGCTTCGCGAAGGTACTCGGTCAGCGCATCGCTCTTCAGCGCCCAGTACGCTTCCCAGGCGTGTTTCCCGTCGATCCACTCCTCGGTGCCGAGCTGCAGCTCTTTCGGATGCTGCGGTGCATCCGGCTGGGGCGCCGTGCCGTCGAGATGCTCGCGGAGCGGCGTGCAGCGCTCCGGCGCGGCCCAGAACTCGTTCCAGCGGCGCAGCGCGCGGTCGTACGAAAGCGCTTCCTGCTGCGTCACGGTCACGTCTCCCAGGCCGGTGCCGACGTAGACATGACACTTCGTGCCGAGGGACTGGAGATACTCCTCGAGGCCACTGTTCTGGCCGAGAGACTGGATGAAGGCCCCGATCGCAAACTGCACGACCGGCCCCATTTTGTCCTTCAGCTGCGCGAACTTGGCGGGGGCGAACCGCGACTCGAACCACGGCCGGTAGGCGTCGAAATCGAATTCGGGGTAGCCGACCAGAAAGTTCGACTGCCCGTAGCCGGTGAAGGGGGATAGCCAGCTGTCCGCCCGCTCGAGGTTCTGCTCGAAAACGTCGATGTTGGGCGATTTCGGCGCAACCACGCCCCACCCGAAAATACCAACTCTGCTCCGGTCCGCCATGGGCGGTGCATTGTACCGAAATTGCATCAGGGCACATCCGCACTGATTTCAAGGGTGTAGAGAGAGGTTTTTTCGTGAAGAGATCAATTGCTTCGGTCGTTGTCGTGCTCGCGGTGCTCACGCTCGCATTTCCCGGGTGCAAAGGTCGCGAGCAGCGCGGAGCCGGCGGCGAAGCGTCGGAGACGATCGCCCCCGCCTCGCCGCAGCCGGCGCCGACCGGCACCGAAGCCATGACCCAGACCGTCGACGTCGAGAGCGGCCGCTCGGAAGCCGAGGGCGGCGTGCTGACGACTCCCGATCCGGGCGTCCAGACCGCCACCGACACCGCCGCCGCGGCCGCCACCGGAACCGCGACCACCGCTCCACCTCCCGCAACCACCACGCGCTGATGCCGGGCGCGACCGGCGCACTCTACGAGCCGCTCATCGAACGCGACCTGGACGCGATCCCGGCCGCCGTTCGTGCGTTTCTCGAAACCCACGCGGAAGAGGAGCTGTGGATCGCCGTCGCCCGCTTCGCCGTCCTCGCGTACGCACCATCGCAGCACGCCAAACGTGCGGTGATGGCCGTACGCGCGGCATGGGAGCTGGTCCAGAACGCTGACGCCAGCGAAGCCGTCCTTGTGGAGCGGCGGGCTCTCAGCCCGCCGACCCCGCACGACGACAACCCCGCTCTTGTCCTGCCGCGCGTCAGTCCCTCCGTCGCCTGGCTCATCGAATGCGCGCGCTACGCGTCCGCCAGCCGCATGCCGTGGAGCGAGCCGCCCATCCTCGATCCGCCGCCGCCGGACGCGTCGTCGTCGCTGCAGGATGTCATCGCGTCCGGCGACCGGCTGCGCGGCGAGCGCTGGCTGTCCGCACATCTCGAGGATGGCGAGGCTGCGCTCCGCGACGTTGCACGCGGCGAGGCGCTGCTTCTGCTCGATGCCGCACTTGCGCTCGAACGGCGCCTCGGCAGCAAGGGGCGTTATGCACTGCTGCGGATGGTCATCGCGGAACTGCTGGCCGGCCCCGCGGAAACGACCGAATCGCTCGATACGCTCGTCTCGCGCGCCATCGCATCGAATGGCGCGATCGACGATGTGAGCGCCGTTTTCGTCGCCGCATCAGGGCTGCCGCCGATGCGCGACGCGAGGCCGCTGGCGCCGTACGATCTCGCGCGCGATTACGCCCAGACGCTCCTCGCGCACGCCGTCGCGCGTACACTCCCGTCGCGCGCCGACGAGTTTCTCGACGCCGTGCATCACAACCTCGAGCATGGGGAGAGTTTCGCCGAATGGAGTTTCGCGTGAGGTTCCTCGCCGTCGCCGTGTCCGCGCTGCTCTTCACCGCGTGCGCCACGACGAACAAGCCGCCACAAGCGGTGCATCCGATCGACGCGCTGATCGACCGCGCGCCGTTCGACCGCGCGCTCTGGTCGATCCTCATCGAAGAAGAAGACGGCCGCGTGCTCTACGCGCGCAACGCCGGCAAGCTCACGATCCCCGCATCGAACCGCAAGCTCTACTCCTCTGCCTTCATCGCGAACTGTCTCGGCCTCGACACGCAGCTGCGCACCGAAATCTGGCGCGACGGCGACGATTTGATCCTCCGCGGCGACGGCGATCCATCCCTCGGCTCCTGGCGTTATGAGCGCGACGCCGATTTCGATCGCCTCGCTCAGGAGCTGCGCGCCCGCGGCATCACGCGCGTCCGCGACGTCATCGCGGACGTGTCGCTCTTCGACCGCA
>DASVUA010000936.1:0-4699 GCA_036387295.1 Thermoanaerobaculia bacterium
GAACGACGAGCCCGGCACATCGCTGATCCAGATCTCGAACCGGTAGAGCCCCGGCAATACATTCGGCGCCTCGATCGTGCACTCGAGAACGCCTTCGCCGCGCCCGAGGTCGAACGTCGCGCCGCGATCGGTGCTCTCGGCCACAAACACCCGCTCGTTCCTATCGCTGAGCAACGCGAAACCGACGGCCGCCCCGGCGACGTCCTGCGGCGCTTCGTAGTGCAGCCGCAGCCGAAAGGGCTCGCGGACCGCCACGGCATCGGCCGGCGAGCCGTCGATCTTGAGCACTTCGACGCTGGTCAGGACGGCGCGCCCGGTCCCCTCGCGCTCGGTGAAGGCGCGCAGGTCGAACATCGATTCGCCGCCGCGCTGGGAGAGATAGCGCGACAGCACCTCGCGCGTCGGGCCGTCGGCCACGACGACGCCGGCGCCCATCAGAATCGAGCGGGGGCAGAGGCTTTCGATCGAGGCGAGGTTGTGGCTGACGAAGACGACCGTCCGTCCGCTGCGCGCGACCTCGTTCATCCGGCCGAGACAGCGGCGTTGAAACTCGAGATCGCCGACCGCGAGGACTTCGTCGATGAGCAGGATCTCGGGGGTGAGGTGCGCCGCGACCGCAAAGGCGAGCCGGACGTACATGCCGCTCGAATAGCGTTTCACCGGGGTTTCGAGGAACTTCTCGATTTCGGCGAAGGCGACGATCGCGTCGAAGTTGCGCCGGATCTCCTCCCGCGTCATGCCGAGGATCGCGCCGTTGAGGAAGACGTTCTCGCGCCCCGTCAGCTCGGGATGGAACCCGGTGCCGACCTCGAGCAGCGAGGCGACCCGGCCATGCAGCACGATCCGGCCGCTGGTCGGTTCGGTGATGCGGCTCAGAACCTTGAGGAGCGTCGACTTGCCCGCCCCGTTGTGACCGATGAGGCCGACCGCTTCCCCTTCGGCGATCGTGAGGTTGACGTCGCGCAACGCCCAGATCTCGCGCGTCTCCGGCGGCGCGACCGCGCGGCGGAACACTCCGGCGATCCGGTCGCGCAGCGTCGCGTAATCGTGGCGCACCGCTCCGATCCGGAATCGCTTCGCAACGTGCTCGACTTCGACGCTGGCTGCCATCAGAGCACGTCGGCGAAAAGCCGCTCCATCCGCCGGAAGTAGTAAGCGCCCGAGATGAGAATCACGAGCGAGGCGATCACCGACCATCCGAGGATTGCGAGATCGAGCGGCGTTCCGAACAGCGTTGCACGGAATGCTTCGAGGAGACCGGTCATCGGGTTCGCGATCGCGATCCAGCGGTATCGCTCCGGCACGGCGGAAAGCGGATAGACGACCGGCGCCGCGTACATCGCGATCTGCAGGATCCACGGGATGATCACCCGGATGTCGCGGTATTCGATGTTGAGAGCCGCGACCCAGAGGCCGATGCCGAGTGCGAACGCCGCGGCCACGAGCACGACTGGCGGCGCGAGCAGCAGCGCGAAACCGGGTGCGACGCCGTACCAGAACATCAGCGGAATGATGAGAATCGCGGCGATCGAAAAGTCGACGATGTCGGTGGCGATGTGCGAGAACGGGATGAGGAGCCGCGGAAAGTAGACCTTGGAAATGAGGTGTGCCGTTCCGAGAAGGCTGTTCCCGCCGCGGTTGATGGCGCCGGAGACGAAGTTCCAGAGAAGGATGCCCGCCAGGACGAACAGCGGATACGGAATCCCCGCCTCGCCGCCCAGTTTCGCCACGCGGCTGAAGATGACGGTGAAGATGAGCATGGTGACGAGCGGCTGTCCCATGACCCAGACCGCGCCGAGGAGCGTCTGCCGGTAACGTACTTTGATGTCTCGCCAGGCGAAGACGAGCAACAGATCGCGATAAGCCCAGAGCTCGCGCAGGTCGATCGACCGCCAGCCGCGGGTCGGCTGAATGACGAGCGTGCGTGTCGAAGCGGTCATGCGGCGTCAGTCTAACCGCGGGATGACGATTCTTCCGTCGATCAGCGGTGTCGCTGGAAGGTTGGGCGCGACGATCTCCCTCAGCCGCTCCCGCATCGCATCGACCGACGTGAACTCGGCCCGCAGTAATTCATGCAGTGCCTCGACCTCGGACGCGCGGAGGCGCGGCTTTTTCTCCAGACACGCGTTCGTCTTGCAGCGGTTCGTGCAGTACTTGCGCGTCTTCCTCGTCTTCGGAAACCGCGCGCCGCACCAGGAACAGATCCCCATCACACGCCTCCACACACCCGAAAATCCGTTGATCAACGCTTCTGAAGCCCGACCCCGAGAAACGCGTGGGTGACAGCGGCAATCCGCGATGCACCCTCGAATGCGTTGATGAACGGCACTGTAGCGGAGCGTGTGCAGTCGGTCAAGATGTTGACCTCTGGTGCCCCGGGCCGGACTCGAACCGGCACGCCACTCACGCGGCAGCGGATTTTAAGTCCGCAGCGTCTACCATTCCGCCACCGGGGCCGCGGCGGATCATAACGCGCCGCGATCAGATATGATCCGCCCGCAACACCATCTCCCCCCTGCCGGAGGCTGTACAAATGACCACCACTGTCGAATCCACGACCGGGGCACCGCTGACCGTGCTCTCCGAAGAAGAACAGATGTTCCAGCAGAGCGTCCGCGAATTCGCGATCGAGCGCATTCGCCCGCTCGTCCACGACATGGACGCCGCGGCGACGATGTCGAAAGAGCTGATCGCGAGCTTCTTCGAGCTCGGCATCATGGGCATCGAGATCCCCGAACAGTACGGCGGCGCCGGCTCGACGTTCTTCAATGCGGTGCTGGTGGTCGAAGAGCTGTCGCACGTCGACGCGTCGACCGGCGTGCTGGTCGACGTGCAGAACACGCTGGTCAATAACGCGCTCATCCGCTGGGGCACAGAAGATCAGCGGTCGAAATATCTGCGGATGCTGGCGACCGACACCATCGGCGCGTACGCGCTGTCGGAGGCCGGCTCCGGTTCCGACGCCTTCGCCCTCGCCACCAAAGCGGAAGACAAGGGCGATCACTGGCTGCTGAACGGCCGGAAGCTCTGGATCACGAATGCGGCCGAGGCGGGCATCTTCATCGTCTTTGCGAACATGAATCCGGAGGCGGGATACAAAGGCATCACCGGCTTCATCGTCGAGCGCGACTTCCCCGGATTCCAAGTCGGCAAGAAAGAGGACAAGACCGGCATCCGCGCCTCCTCCACCTGCGAGCTGATCCTCGAGGATTGCCGCGTGCCGAAAGAGAACGTGGTCGGCGAGATCGGCAAGGGCTACAAGATCGCGATCGAGACACTGAACGAAGGCCGCATCGGCATCGGCGCCCAGATGCTCGGCGTCGCCCGCGGCGCGCTCGAATACGCGATCGCGTACACGAAAGAGCGCAAGCAGTTCGGCCAGCGCATCTCCGACTTTCAGGGCGTGCAGTTCCAGATCGCTCAGGCCGCAACCGAGCTCGAAGCAGCGCGCCTCCTGGTCTACAACGCCGCCCGCCTCAAAGACGCCGGCCAGCCCTTCCTCCGCGAAGCCGCCATGGCCAAACTCTTCTCCTCGCAGGTCGCCGAGAAAGTGACCTCCCTCTCCGTCCAGCTCCACGGCGGCAACGGCTACACGAAAGAGTACCCGGTCGAAAAATTCTGGCGCGACTCCAAAGTCGGCCAGATCTACGAAGGCACCAGCAACATGCAGCTCGCGACCATCGCCAAGACGATTCTGACGGGACGGCTGTAAGGGGGTCGAGGGCGGCTGCGTTGCCGAACGGTGGGCGACAATTTGCGGAACCGATGCGCCCGCGTTCGGCTACTTCAGGTTGTTGCTAATTCGCAGTCACTTTCGTGCGGCGGCAGGTAGATCAGACGAGGAGCACGAGAGTTGATGAGTCGTACGTCTGCTCGAATCGGCTCGATCGCCGCCATCGTCATCACTTGTGCCGGTTTCTGGTCGATGGCCCGGCTACGATGGGACACGCAGGCGCGGTTGAGCTATGACTCGGTCCGCTACTACGCCGGCGCGATCTCGATCGCCGCGTCCGGGCGTTACCTGGATCTGGACGGAACGCCGCAGCAGGTGTGGCCTCCCCGAATCCCGCTGCTCTACGCCGCCCTCTCCCGAATCACCGGTCGCGATCCGCTCGCGTTCGTGCCGCTGGTGAACGGCTTCGCATACTTGTTCACCATGGCCGCCCTTTTCCTCCTCGGCCGTATTTCCGGCATGCGCTGGTGGACCGTGGCGCTCGTGATGGCGGCCATCGGATGGAACAGCCATTACGCGAGCATGCAGAACAAGCTGTGGTCGGAACCTGTCACCCTGGCGCTGCTGGTCGTCACGCTCGCCTGTGCCGCTGCCGCGCTGCGCAACCCAGAGAGAGCGTCGTATCTGATCGTCGCTGCCTGCGCCGCGGCCGCCGCCGCCATCACGATGCGCTACGCGGCCGTCGCGGTCGTCCCGGTGTTGATGGTCGTTGCTCTCATGGCTCGCCGGCCGTGGCTTGCTCTTGCGCCTCTTGCCACGCCGCTCCCCCTTCTCCTCACCCTCTCCGCTCTCGGTGCTTCCCAGGAAAAGCGGAGCATCGCGCTGCAAGCGATTCCCTGGCTGAGCAACGGCATCGCGTCGCTGGAACTCGCCGATCAATTCGTTCCGCAGCGGTTCACGTTCGCCGTCGGGGGAATCGTGGCCATTCTTCTGTGGGTCGGCGCAGGCCCTCCCTCCCCCTTCCCC
>DASVUA010000937.1:0-2867 GCA_036387295.1 Thermoanaerobaculia bacterium
CCAGGACTGCGACTGGAGTCCCGACGGGAGGCGGCTCGCGGTCATCCGCCGCGTCGGTGATCTCTGGCGTCTCGAGTATCCCCTCGGCACGGTGCTGCTCGAGACGCCGCGCTGGATCAGTGCCGTGCGCATTTCTCCCGACGACCGCGCCATCGCTTTTCTCGAGCATCGCGTCCTCGGCGATGACGCCGCCCGCGTGGTGATCGTCGATCGCAACGGAAAGGCCGTCGCCCAATCCGACGAGTGGCCGAGCACGGGCGGCCTCGCGTGGCACCCGCGTACCGGCGAGGTGTGGATTGCGGCTGAAATTGAAGGAGGACGCGATCTGGTCGCCTTCTCTCCTTCCGGCGAAACGCGCACCGTCTACAACGTGCCGGGGCGCCTGACGGTGCACGACATCTCCGCCGACGGCAAAGCTCTCCTTGCGTACGAAGTGGCGCGCCGCGGCATGATCGCCGTTTGTCTTTCGGAGAGCAGCGAGCGAAATCTCTCCTGGTTCGACTGGTCGTACCCGGGCGCTCTTTCGAACGACGGCCGCTGCCTGCTGTTCGAGGAGCACATCGCGCAGGCCGGAACGTATTCGATGCATCTGCGCGACACCGAAGGCGCGCCGGCGGTTCGCCTCGGCGAAGGGCGCGTGCGAGCGGTGTCGCCCGACGGCCGCTACGCGATTGCCGCGTCGCTCACATCACCGCACCAGATCACGCTCGTCCCGACGGGCGCGGGCGATGCGCGCAGCGTGACGATGGAGAACTTCGAGTCGCTCCTGGCGTGGCACTGGCGCAGCGACGACGAGGTGCTGGTGTGGGGACACCAGCAGGGCCAGCCTCTGCGACTCTTCGGCGTCGACGTGCACAGCGGCCGCACGCGCGTGGTCATCGAAAGCGAGCTTCGTTTTCCCTCCGCAATGGACGCGGCCGGCGATCGACTGGCGGCGGTGCGCGTGTCGGATGGACGTGTGGTGGTGTTCTCCCTCTCCAGCGGTGAGGTCGCGGAAGTCGCCGGCGGTGAGAGCGGCGACGTGCCGCTCGCATGGACCCAAGATGGATCGTCACTGTTCGTCCTGCAGCAGGACGGCGCCACACAAGCGCGCATCTTCCGCGCCGGCGTGGCGTCCTCGGATCGCGAGCTGCACACCACCATTCGCCCCTCCGATCCGGCAGGCATTCTCGGCGTGGGCCCGGTGCTCATCGCCCCGAGCGGCGATCGCTACGTCTACGGCTACCGTCGCTTTCTGTCCGATCTGTTCATCGTCGACAACTTGCAGTGACGGCAGCACTACACCATGCGAGACGATCTTCGTCGGGGACGAAGTGAGAAGAACGAAGGTGTGACCCCACCACACGCATCCTGCGCTTGAGCACCGCCTTCAACCGCGTGCGCAGCTCCTCTTCCTGTCCGGAAGCAATGTGGCGCTCGTCGACACCGCAGAAGACGTCCTTGAACGTCGGCAGACCGCCGAGCAGTGTGCCGAGCGGATCGACGTACTGCACGAGCCCCCACAACTCCATGAGGCTGTTCTGCATCGGCGTGGCCGTGAGTAACAGGACAGGCGTACTGTTCGCGTTCAACACCTCGCGCAAACGCCCCGCGGTCTGCGCGTGCACGGAGTCCTCGAGGTAATCGCCTTCCCTACTGAAGCGCTTGTAGATCCCGGCGAACATCTCATGCGCTTCGTCGATCACGCACAGATCAAACCCCTCCGAGAGCAGCAACGCATCGCGCCGTTTCACGCTCCCCGCCGCCTAGCGTCCGATCAGAAACACGCCGTCGCCCTCGAAGCCGCCGATGCGCGGCTCCCCTTCGACCGCGTCGATGTTGAAGAGCTGAAACAGCTCCTGCCGCCACTGCCCCAGCAACGGCTTAGGCGCGACCAGCAACACCCGCCGCGCCCCCTCGGCCCGCATCTGCGCGATCACCAGCCCCGCCTCGATCGTCTTCCCCAGCCCGACCTCATCCGCGAGAATGCACCCCCCCTCGCGCAACCGAGCCAACGCAAAGATGACGGCATCGATCTGATGCGGATTCGCATCAACCTTCGCCGCCCGCTGGGGAGCCGCATACCGCCGCTGCTCATCCGACCTGCGCAACCGCACCAGATCCTCAGCGGCATACCTGCGCTGCGCCGGATGAAACCGTACGTTAGTACCCCTCTCGATCATCGCCCGCAGCATCGACGCAAACCGTCTGCGAATCCAGCACGAGTTTTGAGGACACGGAAGGAGCGGGTTTGTGGCGGAGCCCATGGTTCCGGGTCGATGCTGCCCTCGTACGGCACGGCTGTGCCGCGTGACGCCGCGCCACAACCGCTGACAAACCGTGTCGTTACCAAAGCAATCAACGCTGGATGACCAGGAGGAATCTTCGTGAAAAACGCGACCATCGTCCTCACCGCAATCGTCATGCTCTGCGCGGCGACAGCCTCCGCCGCAACACCCGCTCAGTCCCGCCTCCAGGCGGCAGGCTCATTGGAGAGCACCTTCGACCGCTCCGACATCCGTGGGTTCGGACTGCGGTTCATCGTGCGCGGCAAACAATGTGACGTCCTGCAGGTCGAAGCCCGAGACGTGAACCTGTACGAAGAGATGATGCACGCGCTGGCGAATGGCACCGTCGCGTACGGCAAGATCCTGCCAGGCGGAGTCAACCAGTTTGCCTTCAAGCACGGGTTCCGACGCGTGATCTATACGAACGAAGGAAACGCGACCTACACATCGTTCGGTCAACCGAAGCTCACACGCAGTGAACTGAAGAAGATGCAGCGCTGCACCGACAGCATCGCCGCCAAACTGTCCGCACCCGAGCCGAAGACGCCGGCACCCTCAGTCCCTGCGTTCGAGCCCTTGAGCTGGTCCAAAGCACGAGTC
>DASVUA010000938.1:0-2823 GCA_036387295.1 Thermoanaerobaculia bacterium
TCCGGTGATCATTTTTCCGAAAGCCTCGAAGATCGGGAAGCAGGGCGGCCGTGCACGGACGCGGTACGGGTGTTTCGTGCCGTCGGACACGATGTAGAACCCGACCTCTCCGTTGCCGCCTTCGACCTGGAAATACGTTTCGCCGACCGGCGGCTGGATGCCGTGCATGATCAGCTTGAAGTGATAGATGAGCGATTCCATCTCGTTGTAGACCTTCTCTTTGGGAGGAAGGGCCACATACGGGTTGTCGACCATGACCGGTCCGGGCGGCAGGCCGCGATCGATGGCCTGCTGCAGGATGCGAATCGACTGGCGCATTTCTTCGAAACGGACGAGGAAGCGGGCATACGTATCGCCGCCGTCCGCGATGGCGACGTCCCAGTCGTACGTGTCGTAGCCGAGGTAGGGGCTCGATTTGCGTACGTCGAACGGCACGCCGGTCGCGCGCAGCGTCGGACCGGTGAAGCCGAAGTTGATCGCGTCTTCGCGCGAGATGACGCCGACGCCATCGACGCGGTCGCGGAAGATGCGGTTCTTCATGATCAGCGCTTCGACGTCGTCGACGAACTTCGGAAGCGTGTTGACGATGTGCTGCGCGTGCGCGAGGAACGTCGAGGGGACGTCGATGGCAATGCCGCCGACGCGCAGGTAGCTCGGGAGGAGGCGCGCGCCCGAGCATGACTCGGCGAGCGCGATGATCTCTTCGCGCGGCTGGAAGAGCCACCAGAAGTTCGTCAGCGCCCCCATGTCGACGAGGTTCGTGCCGATGCAGATGATGTGATCGGAGAGCCGGTAGAACTCCGACAGCATGAGACGCACATGCTGTGCGCGCGCCGGCGCTTCGATGCCGAGGAGCTTCTCGACCGTCATGCAGTAGCCGACGTTGTTGATGATCGCAGAGCAGTAGTTCAGCCGGTCGGTGTACGGAATCGCCTGCTGATACGTGTGCGTCTCCGTCATCTTCTCGAAGCAGCGGTGCAGGTAACCGATCTCGCTTTCGGCACCGATGATGGTCTCGCCGTCGAGCGTGACGACGATGCGCAGCGTGCCGTGCGTTGCCGGATGCGAGGGGCCGAGGTTGAGCGTCACGCGCTCGAAATCATCGTTGTCCGCGTCTGCCTGGTACTCGGGGGCGATCTTCGGCGTGATGTGCGCGACGCCCTGATCGGTGAGCAGCCAGCGCTGCGCAGGGTCGTAGTCTTTGCGGAGCGGATGCCCCTGGAAATTCTCGTGCGTCAGGATGCGGCGCAGGTTCGGATGGCCGTCGAAAACGATGCCGAACATGTCCCATGCTTCACGCTCGTACCAGTCGAAGCCCTGAAACACGCCGACGCTCGTCGGGACGTTCTCATCTTCCGCCACGCGCACTTTGATGCGCACCCGCTCATTGTTCGCGAGTGAGTAGAGGTGGTAGATGACGTCGAAGCGCTTTTCGCGATGCGGGTAGTCGGCGCCGAACATCTCGAGCGGCAGCGTGAACTGCAGATCTTTGTGATCGTGCAGCGCGCGCAGGACGTCGACGATGTGCTCTTTCTCGACCAGGAGCGTGGCCATGTCCTGGCCGAGCTCCTGGGTGACGGAGCCGTTCGCGAGCTTCGCGACGATCTCCGCGCTGCGCGCGTCCATGGCGGCCGCTTCGACCGGAACATACGGCTGGCGATTCGTCGGCGCGGGGCCGGTGTAGGGGATTGCGCTGAATTTAGTGAGAGTGCTCATCGTCTGAGTTGTCGGTTGTCAGTTGTCCGTCGTCAGTCGCAGTGGCCGCCGCGTCGTGGGCTGACGGACAACCGACAACTGAGAACCGACAACAGGAATCATCCTCGCCGAATCTCTCCCCGCTCGATCTTCTCTTTCAGTTTGAGGATGGCGTACATCAGTCCGTCCGGAGTGGGGGGGCAGCCCGGCACCCACATGTCGACCGGGATGATTTCGTCGATGCCCTGCACGACGTGATACGCGCGATAGAAGCCGCCCGAAGTTGCGCACGCGCCCATCGCGATGACGTACTTTGGCTCCGGCATCTGGTCGTAGACCTTTTTGAGCACCGGCGCCTGTTTGTCGACGATGGTGCCGGCGACGATGAGGAGGTCCGCCTGGCGCGGCGAGAATCGCACGACCTCGGCGCCGAACCGCGCGATGTCATAGTGCGACGAGACCATCGACATGAACTCGATGGCGCAGCAGGCGGTGCCGAACGGCAACGGCCACAGCGAGTTGCCGCGCGCCCAGTTCACCACCTGGTCGAGCTTGGTCGTGACGTAGCTTCCGCCGTCGAATTCGTCGAGGCGATCGGCTTCGCCGGGAAGGGTGATGAGACCCTTTTCCGGCCCCTCGCCGGGCGCGACGCCGGTTTTGCGCGCGATGATCGAACCTGGTTTTTCTATCTTCTGAACTGGCATAAGTTGACTCGGGATTCGTCGCGATTCGCAGGTGCGGATCGCGGTGGGGCGACCCCGCCGCGGGAGCCGCGATTCTATGTACTAGAGAAACTTTTCACAAGCGACGGAAATGCCGTCGATCGATCCCGGACCGGCGCGATGCGAGAAGGCTGCCCGAACATCGTTGCCGGAGGTTGACAGGAGTTGCCGCGCCGTGACGCAAACTGAGCCATGCGCGTTCGGTTTGCGTTCCTGTTGTTCACGCTGCTTCTGTCCAGCCGGCTTGCAGGAGCGGACGAGGTCGAAGATTGGGCCGAAGCGTTGCGCTCAGCCAAGAACGAATCCGAGTGGCGCATCGCTCAGGCCTATCTGGCGCGGAGCGGGCCGGCCGCGGTTCCTCATCTGGCGCGTCTGTCTAAAACTGCTGACACGAAGCTCCGCGAGC
>DASVUA010000939.1:0-10991 GCA_036387295.1 Thermoanaerobaculia bacterium
CAGCGTCGGCATGAACACCACGCCGACCTGGTCGCTCATCTTGGAGAGCAGACTGCCGGCCTGATGGAGCACGTGATCGATCTCGCTCGCGGCGCCGACTTCCTTCTCGATCGTCTCCCGTTCGCGCAGCGTGAGCGTGCGCGATTTCATGAGGTGATTGATGAAGTAGCGGTAGCCGCGGTCGGTGGGGACGCGGCCGGCCGAGGTGTGCGGCTGATGGAGCAGGCCATGATCCTCGAGGTCGGCCATCACGTTGCGCAGGCTGGCCGGCGAGAGCTGGAACTTGCCGCACTTTGCCAGCGTGCGCGAGCCGATCGCTTCGCCGCTGTCGATGTGCTGAAGAATGATCTCCCGCAGCACCTCACGGGCGCGTGGATCGAGATCGTTTTCGTGAAGCTCGTGTTTGCCGGCCATCAGTCCTGCGCTGGCACTCAGGCGGATCGAGTGCCAGGCAGACTGTAGGAACAGGGAGAGGCAGTGTCAATATGTCCGCGCGCGGCGATTAGTCGACGCGAACCGCTTTTCCGCCGCGGATGGCGCGCACCACGATCTCTTCGAGGCGTCTCTCGGCGATCGCGGCGTGCTTGTCGATGTCTTTGGTGACGCGCTCCATCTCCCGCTCCACGCCTTCCATCCGCGCTTCGATCGCCTTCATCTCTTTGTCGAGAGCCTGCATTTTCTGTTCGAACGATTTCTCGGTCACCGCGGAAAGGTCGCCGTCTTCGAACCTGCCGGCGAGCGCTTCCATCTGTTTGCTGACCGCTTCCATCTGACGCGTGTGCGGTTTCATGCGTGCTTCGAGCGCTTTCATCGGCGCCTCGACGCTTTCGAGTTTCGCCATCGCGCCGCGCACCTCGGTCAGCACGGCCGCGTCGGTGACGACGTACTGGCGCGCTCCCTGCCTCGTCCAGATGAACTCGTTTCCGAACCGCTTGAACAGCGTTTTCATGTTCGGCAGGTCGCCGTCGACCTTCATCATCGTGGTGGAGTCGCCCCGCTTGTAGATGTAGCTCGTCCGCTCGGATGCGGAGAGGACGGACATCGCGGCGGAAACGACGAGAACGAGGATCGTGAGGATTCGTGTGCGCATGTCAGACATACGGCGCCCGGTCGCGGAGGTTAGTATCGATACCGATGCGCCGCCTCGCTCGTTTCGTTCTCGCGCTCCTCGCCTTCCCTGCCGCCGCCGTGACGGTCGACCGCATCGCCGCGGTGGTCGACCGGCAGGTGCTCACCGTGAGCGAGGTCTCGCAGATGGTGACGATCCGCTTTTTTCCCCGCACGTCGACCAGCGAAGACGATCATCGCCGCGACGTGCTCGACGCGCTGATCGCCCAGTCGCTCCGCTTCCGCGACGTGGAACGCTTCGGCGCGCAGGACATCCCGCACGACACGATCGAAGCGCGCCTCGTCGAGATTCAGGGCCGCTTTGCGAACGAGGCCGAGTTCACCGCCGCGATCGCGCGCGCCGAGCTGACGCTGGATGAGGTCCGCGCGCTCATCAAACGGCAGTTGCAGGTCGAGGCCTATATCCAGGAGCGCTTCGCGCCGCTCGTCTTCATCTCGAACGAAGACCTCACCGATTACTACCGCGGCGCCTGGACCAGACAGCGCCGCGAGCGCGGACTCGCCGTCCCTCCCCTCGAGACCGTACGCGAAGAGATCCGCACCGCCGTCCGCGCCTCACGCCTGCAGGAAGAGGTGGGACGCTGGACGACGCAGCTGCGCGCGCGGGCGAATGTGGATGTGTATGCGTGGAGGTGAGGCGCGGCGCGCTACGCGCGCCGCGGGCGTTGGGCGTTGGGCGTTTGGGGTGTTTTGCCTGAGGTCGCGTTTAAGCGGAGAGCCCCAAACGCCCAATGCCTAGCGCCTAACGCCAACACCCACCACCTACATCTCCCCCACCATCTCCAGAAACTCATCCTCCGAGATCACGGCCACGCCGAGCGTTTTGGCTTTTTCGAGCTTCGAGCCGGCGGCTTCGCCGGCGACTAAGTAGCTGGTTTTTGCGGAGACGGATCCGGAGGGTTTGCCGCCTTCGCGCTCGATCAGTTTGTGGATTTCGTCGCGTGAATAGCGGGCGAGCGTGCCGGTGACGACGACGGTTTTGCCCGTCAGCTTGTCGCCGCGGGCGGTGGCGGTGTGGACGGGCGCGACGCCGAGCCGCTTCATTTTCTCGAGCCGCTCGCGGTTGGCCGGGACGGAAAAGTAGAAGGTGACCGACTCCGCCACTTTCGGCCCGATCTCGTGAATTTCGACCAGCTCCGCGGTCTGCGCGTCCATCAAGGCCTCGAGCGAACGGAAGTGCTCCGCGAGGATCTTCGCCGCACGCTCGCCGACCATCCGGATGCCGATGCCGAAGATGAGGCGCGAGAGCTCGTTCTTCTTCGACGTTTCGATGTTCTCGAGCAGCTTCTTCGCGGACTTTTCGCCTTTGCGCTCGAGGTTCGCGACCTGCTCTTCCGTCAGCTCGTACAGCGACGAATAGTCGGTGATCAACTTCGCGTCGAGCAGCGCCTGCACGGTCTGCCAGCCCAGCCCTTCGATGTCCATCGCTTTGCGCGACGCAAAGTGCGTGATCGCCTGCAGCACGATCGCGGGACAGCCTTGATTGATGCAGCGGATCGCAACTTCATCTTCGAATTTGTGCAGCGGTGCGCCGCACGCGGGACACACCTCGGGGATCACGAATGCAATCGCATCTTCCGGCCGTTTGTCGACGATCACCTCGACCACTTTCGGGATGATGTCGCCCCCTTTTTCGACGACGATCGTGTCGCCGATGCGGACGTCTTTGCGCGCGAGCTCTTCGAAGTTGTGCAGCGAAGCGTTGACGACTTTCGTCCCGCCGATGCGCACCGGGTCGAATTCGGCGACCGGCGTGACGCTGCCGGTGCGGCCGACATACAAATTGATGTTGCGCACCACCGTCTGCGCGGCCTCGGGCGGGTATTTGAACGCCACGATCCAGCGCGGCGCTTTCGACGTCGCGCCGAGGTCGAGCTGCTCTTCGCGGCGATTCACCTTCACCACGATGCCGTCGATCTCGAAATCGAGCTCGTGCCGATGCTCGCGCCACGTTTCGATGAACGCGATCACGTCGTCGAGCGTCGCGCAGAGCGCGCGCTGCGGGTTGAGCGGCAGACCGAGACGCTCGAGCAGCTCGTAGGCCGCCCACTGCGACTCGAGGTTGCGCCCGTCGACATTCACCACGTGGTAGAGAAACGCGCTGAGGCGCTTCTTCGCCACGAGTTTCGGATCCTTCTGCCGCACGGCGCCGGCGGCGGCGTTGCGCGGATTGGCGAGCGGTTCTTCGCCTGCTTCTTCGAGCGCTTCGTTGAGTTTCGCGAAATCGCGTTTGGAGATGTAGATCTCGCCGCGCACTTCGAGGTTGACGTTTTCTGTGAGCCGCAGCGGGAGCACGCGAATCGTGCGAACGTTCGGCGTCACGTCGTCTCCGCGCACGCCGTCGCCGCGCGTCGCGGCCTGCACGAGCGCACCGTTTTCGTATTTGAGCGCGATCGAAACGCCGTCGATCTTCAGCTCCGCTTCGTACTCGACGCTCTCGGTGCCTAGGCCGCGGAGCACGCGCTCGTGCCACTCGCGCAGCTCGTCGAACGAATACGCGTTCTCGATCGAGAGCATGGGAGGATCGTGGAGAACCGTGGGGAAATTCTCGATGAGCGCGCCGCCGACGCGCTGCGTCGGCGAATTCGGATCGTGCTCTCCGTGCTGATCTTCGAGGTCGGCGAGGCGCCGCAGCAACTGATCGAACTCGTAGTCGCTGATCTCCGGGTTCCCTTCGTAATAGAGGCGGTTGTGGCGATCCAGCTCACGCCGGAGCTTCTCGATCTCGGCCTTCGGCTTCATGCGCGGCGTAGTCTAGCGGGTAGTCCCCCGTGGAGCGCCGCGCGCATTTCGAGAACGCACCATCTGGTGGAGCGGCGGGCTCTTAGCCCGCCGGCAATCAACGGTCGGCGGGCTAAGAGCCCGCGCTCCACCAGACCGTTGCGGTCATTTCACGGGCGCGAGAGATAGCGTGAGCGGTCGACGGTTTTTTCGACGAACTGCATCTCGCGCAGGCGTGCGTCGACCAGCGTCACGAACTCGCGGCGGCCTTTGATGAGATTGAGATTCAGCGCCACGAAGCGCATCCCTTGCGGCGTGTCGAAGTAGACGATCATCCGGTCGCCGCCGGTCATCTGTTCGGTGCCGCGAATGTCCTCCCAGCGCAGCACGCGGGTGCGGAACTGATGCAGTGGGCGAAGCGTCAGCGTGGCGGCGTCGACTTCCGCCACCGGACGATTCGTGCCGAGCCACACCTTTGCCCCTCCGAGCCAGAGCGTGCCGATGTACACCCAGACGAACGGCTCACCGATCCAGCCGTAGCGCGCGGACGGCGAGACGACGAGCGCGAGCGCGATGGCGGCGGTGATCGCCGTCGCGGTCGCGACGATCGAAAAGCCGGCGCGGCGCACCCATGGCCGAAACCGGAAGACGATTTTCTTTGCGTCCGGCGTAAGCAATAGCGCAAGAGTCATTGCGCATCGACTCGGGAAAGCCGTACTCTGTTCAGAACACGGAATGCTCCCGTTCGGTATGCCGTTCGCATGTCGGACGAGGCGCTAACGCCCATCCCTATGCCAGTACAAAAGCTCGACGGCACCGGTCGCAAGATTCTGGTCATCGACGATGATCTGGCGATCCGCGTTCTGCTGCAGGCGGTACTGAAGCGGATGAAGTTCGACGTCGAGCTGGCGGAAGACGGCGCCGACGGGCTGGAGAAGATCCAGACGAACGGCGGATACGATCTCATTCTGCTCGACCTCATGATGCCGCGCCTCAACGGGTACGAGTTCATCGCGCGCATCGGCGCGTGGGATCCGGAGCACCGGCCGCACATCATCGTCTTCACCGCCGCCGGCAAACGGGGCGTCGACAAAATCCCGGTGAATGCGGTCTGCAATTCGATCCTCAAGCCGTTCGATCTCGATACGTTCATCGGGATCATCGGAGAGTGCCTGAATCGCTCTCATCCCGCGGTGCGCTCCGAATCTTCCACTCAATCTGCCGGATGATCCCGAGCACGATCGTCGCCTCGCGCGCATCGAGCTCCGCCCGCGCCGCGATGGCGCGCAGGTCGTCGTAGATCCGGTCGGGATTGTTCTCGTGCAGGAACCCCACTTCGAGCAGCAGCGCGCGTGCGCGTTGATGCACTCGCCCGAGCGCGGCGGCATCCGGCAGCTCGCGCGCATCCGCTGACGACGGCGCGATGGAGGAGAGCTCGTAGCAGAAGACGCAGATCGACTGCGCGAGGTTCATCGTCGGAAAGACGGCGTTCGTAGGAATGGTGACGGTGTACTGGCAGAGCACGAGCTCTTCGCGCGTGAGACCGCTGTCCTCGCGCCCGAAGACGAGTGCGAGCGTCTGATCAGGCGCCAGCGCGGCGTACCGCGAGGCGAGCGTGCGCGGCGTGAACGTGACCGGCGTCGTGCGTCCGCGCATCGACGTCGTGGCGACCGTGACATGCGCCCCTGCCAGCGCCTCATCGAGCGTGGGAGCGAAGCGCACCCGCTCGAGCAGATCGTCCGCACCGCTCGCCCACCAGCTCGAAACCGGCAGCAGTTGCGGATGCCGTCCCACGATCCAGAGCTCGTCGAATCCGAAGTTCTTCATCACACGCGCCGCCGCACCGACGTTGCCGGCTTCTTTCGGTTCGACGAGGATGAATCTCAGGTTCGGCATTGGATGCGTTCGCGGTGCGGCTGCGAGTTGCGGCTACATCGCGCGCAGCGCCTCCAGCATCCGATCGATATCGGCCTCGGTGGTGCGCGGATTCATCATCGTCACGCGCAGGACCCGTTCGCCGCGGAGGATGGTGGTGGTGATCCAGGCCTGGCCGCTGCGATTCAGCTTCTCGCGCAGCTCGGCGGTCTGCTCGTCGGTGAAACCGCGGCGCCGGAAGCAAAGAATGTTGAGGTTCGGCTCGTGCACCGGCTCGAAGTCGTCGGATGCGGCGAGGCGCTCGTACAGATGGCGCGTGAGCCCCGCCACACGTTCGAGCGCTTCGACGATCGGTGCCGGGCCGTGGGCGCGCAGGACGAGCCAGAGCTTGATAGCATCGGCCCGTTTCGAGCACTGGATCGTCATCTCCCCGATGTTGTCGCTGCCGGCGTTGAAGAGGTACGGCGCGTCGGCTTCGAATGCACGCCGCAGCCAGATGCCGTCGCGCACCAGAATCGTGCCGAGGGAGAGCGGCATGAACATCATCTTGTGCGGATCCCACGAGAACGAATCGGCGCGCTCGAGGCCGCGGACGAGATGCGCGTATTGCTTGCTCAGCAGCACGGACGCGCCATGTGCCGCATCGACATGCAGCCACGCGCGGAAGCGGTCGCGCAGCAGCGCGATCTCGTCGATGCGGTCGAAGGCGCCGGTGGCGGTCGAGCCGGCCGTCGCCACGATCGCCATCACGGCCGCGTCGTCGCGCTCTTCGATCGCGGCGAGCGTCTCTTCGAGCGCCCCCGTGTCCATGCGATGGGCGTCGTCGGTGGGCACTTTCAGAACGTCGATGGCGGGGATGCCCATGATGGCCGCGGCGCGGGCGATGGAGTAATGCGCGTCGGTGGAAGTGACGACGATCGGACGCTTGCCGTTTGCGTCTGACGCAAAACGGGCGCGCGCGGCCATGAGGCCGGTGAGGTTCGCCACCGACCCGCCCGACACCGCCGTCCCTTCCGCGGTTTCCGGATAACCGGCCAGATCGGCCAGCCAGCGGACGACCTCTTTCTCAATCACGGTGCCGATGGGACTCATCTCCCAGACCGCGGTCGAGTTGTTCGTGAAGGAAATGAGGAGATCCGCGATTGCGGAGTCGAGGATGGGCGGACACACCTGATGCCCCATGTACGAGGGGTGATGCAGGTGATTCGAGTAGCGCGTCACGAGCTCCGCGAGCTCGAGCGGCTCGGCCGGATCGCCGCCGATGCGCACCAGCTCGCGCAGCTCGCTCTGCGCGCGCCACTCCACCACCGGACCGTCGCCGACCTTCTCCACGTGATCGAAGAGAAGGTCGACGAGGTCATGGGCAAAGCGGCGCGAGCGGTCGAAGGCGGTCATGAAGACCGCGCATTCTACTGCGCGCGTGTGCGGTGCTGCGGGGTGTAAACGGTGACGTGATGCGTCTCGTTGTTGGTGACGGTGACGAAGGCCCAGAGACGCGCGTCGCGGGTCGGCGCTTCGATCGTGATGTCGACGCCGTCCTGCATCGTGCGCAGTTCCGGAATCGTGTCGAGATCGAGGACGCCGAAGCCGGGGCGCTCGCTGAAGCAGGGTCCGTTCGCGCACGTTTCGTAGCCGGTGAGCTGCACGTCGCGCTGCACGACGCGGCCGCTGAGGCGATCGCGCAGGAGAACCGAGACCGTTTCGTTCTCGTCCAGGTTGTAGACGCGCAGCTTCGCGCGGTAGCGGGCATCGACCGGCACTTCGAGGAGCTTGACGACCGGCGCGGCGTCTCTCTCTCGCACGACCCGCACCTCTGTGCCGAGGTCGAGGTCCGAACGCGAACGGTCGACGACATGCGAGGCGTAGGAGAGATATTTTTCGAGACCGCGCGGAACGTACAGAAACTGCCCACCGTCGCGTTGCTGAACCGGAAAATCGCCCTTCGCGCGCGGCGGAATCGGCATCGGAATCGGCAGCACCGGCGAGCCGGGATCGCTCCAGAAGGTCGGGCGCGTTTCGATCGTGACGGGGCCGTCGTTGCGCACGCTGATGTCGGTGGTCCAGTCGGAGCCGAATGCGCCGCGCGCCGCGAAGTTGACGGGGAACAGCACGCGCTCCATGTCCGATTCGAACGCGGTGCCGTAGCGGAACGCGTTCTCCGACGTGACGCTCACCGAGCCCTGCCTCGCGCGGACGTCGACGAGACCGCTGCCGCGCGGCACGGTTGCGATGATCTCACCGCGCGGTCCGAAGTCGACCTTCGAGGCTTTGGTGTTGCCGAAGAGAATCTCCATCGGCGGACAAACGCCCTGGCAAGCGGGCATGTGCGAAATGTCGACCGTGACTTCCGTCCCCTCGCCGCCGAACGAAGGCGTCACGATGATGGAGGGGCGTGTGACGGTGAGCGTTGTCTGGCCGAGCATCTCGGTGCCGAGCGCCGACGTGACCAGCTTGATGTTGTACGTGCCGGCGTCGAGCATCGGCAGGCGGACGCGCTCACCCCATTTCGCCGGCACCAGCAGCGCGACCTCCTGACGCTGGAACTCGATGATGATGGTTTGACTGTCGTCGAACCGCACCACCGGTCCGAACGGGATGTTGCTTTGAGAGCAACTGCCGCGAACGACCAGCTCCGCGTAGGTGGTCGACGGCGTGACACGAGCCGGCTCGATGAAGAGCGTATCGACCGTGCAGTCCGCGAGCGCGAACGGCGCGGCGAGCATCAGCAACGCAAAGATCAGTTTGTTCATCGCACCACCTCGGCGCCCTCATGCTGCGGCGTGTACATCGTCACGTGCTGCGTTTCGTTGTTGGAGACGCTGACGAACGCCCAGATCCGGGCGTCCTCCGTCGCGGCGCGGACGAAGACGTCGACTTTTCCGGCGTTCGCGAGCTCCGGAATCGCGGAAAGATCGACCGACGTCATGGCCGGGTGATGCGGGAAGCACGGTCCGACACACGGCCCGAGCTCGTCGGCCAAAACGCGGCGGATCACCTGTTCGGTTCCGTTTTCGCGGCGCACCACGATCGAGATGTCGCGGCGCTGACCGGGATCGAAGTCGTAGATGCGCAAACGTGCGCGATAGAGCGCGAGCAGCGGCACGTCGACAAGACGAATCGTCGCCGAGGTGTCTTCCGCATGCACGACCGGCAACTCCGAGCCGCGGTCGCTGGCGCTGCGCGAACGGTCGGCGATGTGCGACGAATACGTCAGCCACTTCTCGGCGCCTCGCGGCATCCACAGAAACGCGCCTGCGTCGGCGGCAGCCTCACGCATCGCCGCGCGGCTTCCCGGCGCGAGCGTGCCGACGCCGTGCTGGAACACCGGCTCCGTCGGAATGGCGACCGGCGAGTCGTTGCGCACGATGTTCTCGCTGCGCCATACCGATCCGTGCGCGCCCGCTCCGGCGAACACCATCGGAAACAGGACGCGCTCGTACCGGTCCGGATCGGCGAGTCCAGGACCGTACGCGAAGCCTTCGATGCGCGTCTGCTCGCGTCCGTCGAAGCCGCGGACCTTGACGTCGACCACCCCGCTGCCGGGCGGCACTTTCGCGATGATCTGGCGCTCGTCGGTGACGCGGACTTCGGTCGCCGGCACGTTTCCGAACCGAACCTGCAAGGGGCCGCACACGAGCGGGCCGACACATTCGTTGAGAGGAATGCCTTCGATCAGAACCTCACTGCCCGCCTGACCGAACGACGGCGTGACGCTGAAGGATCCGGGCAGCACCTCGATCGTCGCATCGCCGCTGTTCGCGGAAGGATCGTCGTCGGCAGTGAGCACCACGACTGTGTAATCACCGTCGCGGAGACCGGCGAGCCGCACGCGAGTTCCCCATTTTTCCGTGAGTGCGGACGATTCGATGGACCCCGTCATCCGAATGAAGATGACGTCGCCGTCGAGGCTGACGCGCGGCACTCCGGGATCGTCGCCGGGCGACCAGTGACCGCCGACGATCACCTCGAACGGTTCGAGCGCGTGCAGGACGGGAGGATCGGTTTTGACGAATTCGACGACGGTCTGCGCGAGCGCAGCAGGCGCCATCAGCAACAAGCATCCGAGGGGTAAGAGCAGTCGTTTCATGGTTCCTCGTTTTCTAACGGTGTGATCGGATTGAATCGGTCGATCACCGCTGCCCACGCGCGGATGTAGCTCTCGCGCAGTACGCGGAATCGCGACGTAAACTTCGTGGCGTTGGGGTTGTCTCCCTCGGCCACGTAGATCCATCCGTCTTTCTCAAAAATCAGAATGCGCCACGCTTCGTCGCGGTCGTCGTACGGCTCATCGAACGTGCCGAGCGGAACGTCCGCCGGGATGAAATGGCGCAGGTCACGATCGACGTGATCCCACGCCGGAAAGCCGGCCAGTCGCCCATGCGAGCCGCTCGCGAGCTCCAGATGCATGCCGCCATCCGCGGTGTCGACGAGCTTCAGCGAAAAGTCGTCGATCACCGGGAAGGCGTCCAGTTCTTCGGGGTTGAATGTCATGGAATCGTGCATGGCATGCACGGTTCGCCTCCCGTGCCATCGGGCGTCACGATCGTCACCTGCTGCGTTTCGTTGTTCGTCACGGATGCGAACGCCCACGCCAGCGACGCGCCCGCGGGCGGCGTGACGTAGAGATTCGCGCGGGCATCTTCGACCGTCACCGGAAGATCGATCTCCGCGTACCACGGCGTCATCGCGCAATCGGCGGCGCCGCTGCACGAACGCGTCATGTTGAACGTTCCGAAGCCGCGAATCCGTCCGGTGGTCGACGCCCCGAGCTCGCCGAATGCGTAAATGCGCAGTTTGACGCGATAGGCGGGGTCGAGCGGCACGTCGAGCAGTGTCATCGTGCCGCGGAACATGCCCGCTTCCTTCACCACCGGCACCTCGGTTCCGAAGCCTTCCGCGACGCGCGAGACGTCGCGGACGCGCAATGCGAACGCGAGGTGCTCCGACTCGGCACGCGGCACGAGCACGGCCGTTCCGCTGAGGTACTGCGCCTGCGCATTCAGGCCGCGGGTCTGCCGCGACGTGAGGGTGCCGTCGAGATACGTGGCGATCGGCCAGCGCGCCCGGTTCGACATCAGCGCTTCGGTCTGCCAGTCGGAGCCATTCGCGCCGCGCGCGTTGAACAGCACCGGCAGCAGCACGCGCTCGAACACGGCGAGGTCCGGCGGCGCGTTGCGCTCGAAGAAGTAGATCGCGTTTTTCGCCACCAGCGTCTCCGTGCCGTTCGAGATCTCGACGTCGGCAAAACCGGGAGCATGCGCAGGCGG
>DASVUA010000940.1:0-1712 GCA_036387295.1 Thermoanaerobaculia bacterium
GACGCGCCGCCCGTACCGCGACGACTATCCGTTCATCCCCTTCTCGCACGACTTCGTCCGCTACATCCCCGGCTGGTATGCGCAGAAGCATCCGGACGAGGATTTCGCGGAGACATTCGCGGTGTGGCTCGATCCGCACTCGCACTGGCATTCGCGCTATGCAGGCTGGGGCGCGATGCGGAAGCTGTTGTACGTCGATCGCATTGCGCGCGAGGTAGCGGATCAACCTCCGGCGCGCGCCATCGGCCAGACCGACATCACGGTCGACGAGATGGACCAGACGGTGGAAGAGTTCTATCGCGAGTGGCACGTCGACGAAACGCCGATGGTCACCGACCTCGCGCTCGACGCCGATCTCATCGACATTTTCGGCACTGCAGGCGAAAACAGCAGGCCTGCCGCCGAACTGCTCGGCGAACACCGCCGCGACATCGTCGACAAAGTGAATACCTGGACCGGCGTCCGCCGCACGCTCGTACGCGCACTGGTCGTGGCGATCGAGCGCCGGCTGGCCGAGCTCGGGCTCGCCGCCACGCGCGAGCGCAGCCGTCAGCAGATGGTCGAGCTGACGGTCTACATCACCACCCTGGCCATGACGTTTCTCACCGGCAATCGCCGGCTCAGGCACCGGAGACCGAATTCATGAAAGTGGCGATCCTCTACAACACCTTCGAGGGCTACGAGGAATACCCCGGCGCCAATATCGAAGCGGCGGCTCCGAAGAAGAACAGGAAGAAAAAGAAGACGGACATGGAAGCGATCGCCGACGCGCTGCGCGAGCTCGGCCACGAGCCGATGACGCTGGCGATCGACGGACGCACCCAGACGTTGACGAGCGTCGTCCGCTGTAATGCGGAGCTTTTCTTCAATCTGGTCGAGTCGTATGCAGGCGACGATACGAAGGAAATGCATTTCGCGGCGTTTCTCGACCTGGTGGGAAAGAAATATACCGGCGCCGGTCCACACGGTTCGCACCTGGCGATGGACAAAGCGATCGCCAAGAAAATCATCCGCGCGCACGACCTTTACACGCCCTACTCGGCGGTCGTCCACAATGGCCGGGTGGAGTTCGCGCAGGACATCCGTTTCCCGATGATCGTGAAACCGGCGTCTGAAGATGCGTCGAAAGGAATCGACGCTTTCTCGGTCGTGAATTCGGTGAAAGAGCTGCTCGAGCGAATCGCGTACGTACACGACGAATTCGATTCGGCGGCGCTGATCGAGGAGTACATCGAAGGGCGGGAGATTTACGCGGCAGTGCTGGGCAATGAAAAGCCGGAAGCATTGCCGCTGGTGGAGCTCGATCTGTCGAAATTGCCCGAGGGGATGCCGCGCATCGCCGGGTACGAAGTGAAATTCGACGTCACGACGGAGGCGTACAAGGTGACGCAATCCGCTCCCGCGCGCGACTTACCCGAGGAGACGGTGTCGACGATTCAGCAGAACGCGGTGACGGCGTTCCGCGCGCTCAAGCTCCGCGATTACGGCCGCATCGATCTCCGCCTCGGTCAGAACGGCCGCGTCTACGTCATCGAAGCCAACCCAAACCCCTGGCTCGACCCCGCCGCCGAATTCGCCATGGCCGCCGCAGAAAGCGGCCGCTCGTATACGGCGATGATCGAAACCATCATCGAGCTCGCGATGAAACGGTACTGAGACGACGCGCGCCGTGTTTGGTGGAGCGGCGGGCTTTAGCCCGCCGACATCGATAG
>DASVUA010000941.1:0-5531 GCA_036387295.1 Thermoanaerobaculia bacterium
AACCAGGTGCCGGTGCGTCCGAGGCCGCACATCACTTCGTCGCAGACCAGCAGAATGCGGTGCTTGTCGCAGATCGCGCGCAGCCCCTGCATGTAGCCGTCCGGCGGGACGATCACGCCGTTGGTCCCTGTAATGGTCTCGACGAAAATCGCGGCGATGGTATGGCCGCCCTCGTATTGAATCGTCTCTTCCAGTTCGTCGAGGCAGCGGCGCGTGAATTCCTCGTCCGTATCGCCGTCGCGATAGAGGTGGCTGCGGTATTTGTAGGGATCGAAAAAGCGGATCACGCCCGGAATCCCCGGCTCGTTGGCCCAGCGCCGCGGATCACCCGTGAGGCTGATCGCGCCGAGCGTGGCGCCGTGATACGAGCGGTACCGCACCATGATTTTCTGGCGGCCGGTGACCATGCGCGCAATGCGAATCGCGTTTTCGTTCGCTTCCGCTCCGCCGAGCGTGAAGAAGAAATGATTGAGATCGCCCGGCGTCAGCTCGGCCAGCATTCTGCCGACGCGCGCGCGCACCGGAGTGGCCATGCCGGGGCCGGCATACGCCAGCTCGTCAGCCTGACGCTTGATCGCCTCGATGACGCGCCGGTTGCCGTGGCCGATGTTCACGCACATGAGCTGTGAGTTCATGTCCATGTAGCGCTTGCCGTCCGCATCCCAGAAATAGATCCCTTCGCCGCGCACCATCGGAATGGGATTGAGTGCGCCTTGCGCGGACCACGAGAAAATCGTGTGGCGCTTCGAGAGCTCGATGATCTCCGCGGCCGAGAGGGTCTCGTTCGTATCTGCGATCGTCATTGCCGCTCATTGTAGTTGGCGGGTGGCTGCATAGGGTTGTCGGTGATCGGTTGTCAGTTGTCTGTGCGGTTCGTGCGGCGTGAACCTCACGGCCAACCGACAACCGACAACTGACAACCGACAACCGCCTCAGACGCGCGATATCCTACGCGTCGCCTCGATGAAGCGCACCGACTTTGCCTTCGACCTTCCACCGGAACTGATCGCACAGGAGCCGCGAGAGCGTGGGCGTGCACGAATGCTCGTCGTGACGCCGACCGACGGCGCGCCGCAACTCGAGCACGATTCGTTCGCCAGCTTCGCCAGCCGCTTGAACGACGGCGACGTGCTGGTGATCAACGACACGCGCGTCATTCCGGCGCGGCTCTTCGCCCAGCCGAAAGGGGAGATGAAGAACCCGATCGAGTTCCTGCTCACGCGCGAGCGCGATCCGGTGACGTGGGAGACCTGGTGCCGGCCGGCAAAACGGGTGAAGCCGGGCGACGTCGTCACGTTCACCGACGCCCTTTCGGCCGAGGTGCTCGAGAAAGAGGAAGGCACGGTCGTGATCCGTTTCCGCGGCGACATGAGCGAGATCGAGCGCATCGGCGTTCCTCCATTGCCGCCGTACATCGCACGCGATACAGCACGCGAAACGGACAAGGAGTCGTACCAGACCGTTTACGCCTCGGCGCGCGGCGCGATCGCCGCGCCGACTGCGGGGCTGCACTTTACGCAGGAGATCCTCGACGCCATCGCCGCGCGCGGCATCGAGGTCGTCCGCGTCACGCTGCACGTCGGCATCGGCACGTTCAAGCCGGTCAAGGTCGACGACATCACGGATCACCGGATGGACATGGAGCGCTACGACATCACAGCCGACGCGGCCGATGCGCTCAATGCCGCGCTCGCCGAAAAGCGGAGCATCGTGGCAGTCGGCACGACCACCGTGCGCACACTCGAGAGTGCGATTCGCGCCGGCAACGGCCGCATCGTGGCGGGGCATGGGGAGACGTCGATCTTCATCACGCCGGGTTTTCAGTTTCGTGTCGTCGAGCGGCTGCTGACGAATTTTCACTTACCCGAATCGACGTTGTTGATGCTCGTCTCCGCGTTTGCCGGGATGGCGACCATCCGCGACGCGTACGCCGAGGCAATCCGCAATCGCTATCTGTTCTACAGCTACGGCGACTGCATGTTTCTCACGAACAAAGGAGAACGATGAAACGCACACTCATCGCACTGGTCACCGTCGCGGCACTCGCCACACCACTCGTCTCACAGACGCCGCCGCCGCCGCCGAATCCGGCGCCGCCAGCGGGCGACAAGAAAGCGGATCCGAAAGATCCGGAGAAAGCGGAACAGGAGCCGCGCCCCGTCGCGCAGGAAATCCAGAAGCAGGAAGCGCAGTCGAAAGACGCGCCGGCGCCGCTGCAGCCGCTGCCCACCCCGACGCCGGCTGGAGCGGTTGCCCCTGCGAGCGAGCAGGAAAAGAAAGACGAGAAAAAGTGGGACGTGGCGAATCCGCCCGGCCCGATGTACGACGTCAACATCGACACGACCGAAGGGACGTGGATGAGTCTCGACGTCTCGCCCGACGGACGCGAGGTGGTGTTCGACCTCCTCGGCGACCTCTACGTCATGCCGATCGCCGGCGGCACCGCGCGCGCCATCAGCACCGGCGTCGCGTGGGACATGCAGCCGCGCTATTCGCCGAACGGACGCTGGATCGCCTTCACCTCCGATCGCAGCGGCGGCGACAACATCTGGATCATGGATCGCGACGGCGCGAATCCGAAGCAGGTGACGAAGGAAACGTTCCGCCTGCTGAATCAGCCGGCGTGGTCGCCCGACAGCGATTACATCGTTGCGCGCAAGCATTTCACCTCGGAGCGCTCGCTCGGCGCGGGCGAGATGTGGCTCTATCACCGCACCGGCGGCGACGGCCTGCAGCTCACGAAAAAACGGACCGATCAGAAAGACACCGGCGAGCCGGTCTTCTCGCCCGACGGCAAGTACCTCTACTTCAGCGACGACGTCACGCCGGGCGCCGTCTTCGAATACAACAAAGACCCGAATTCGCAGATCTACGTCGTGCAGCGTCTCGACCGCGAAACGGGTGAGATCGAGCGCTACGTCACCGGTCCCGGCGGCTCGGTTCGTCCGACGCCTTCGCCGGATGGAAAATCGCTCGCGTTCGTGCGCCGCGTTCGCAACAAATCGACGCTCTTCCTCCGCGATCTCGACTCGGGGCGCGAAACGCCGATCTTCGACGGCCTCGATCGCGACATGCAGGAGACGTGGGCCGTGCACGGCGTCTATCCGTCGATGGCGTGGACGCCTGATTCCAAGTCGCTCGTCTTCTGGGCCGGCGGCAAGATCCAACGGATCGACGTCGCGTCGAAGCAGGTTGCGAACATCCCCTTCCGCGTCACCGCGACGCGCCGCATTCAGGAAGCCGTGCGCGTTCCGATCGAAGTTGCGCCGCAGAATTTCGACGTGCGCATGCTGCGCTGGGTAGAAGTATCGCCGCGCGGCAATCAGGTGCTGTACCAGGCCCTCGGCCACATCTACGTGAAAGACCTGCCGGGCGGCACACCGCGCCGCCTGACGCGTCAGAACGATCATTTCGAGTTCTATCCGTCGTGGTCGCGCGACGGCCGCTCGATCGTCTACACCACCTGGAACGACGAGACGCTCGGCACCGTGCGCATCGCACCGGCGGCCGGCGGCGAAGGGCGCGTGATCAGCGATCGTCCCGGCCATTACCTCGAGCCGTCGTTCTCACCCGATGGTTCGCGCGTCGCGTACCGCAAGAGCGGCGATGGTTTTCTGCGCGCGAATCTGTACTCCGAAAAACAGGGGATCTACGTCACACCGGCCACGGCGGGCGGCAAGCCGGTGCGCGTCACCGATCGCGGCGCGCTGCCGATGTACGGCGCGACAAACGACCGCATCTTCTTCATGACGTTCGAGGCGGAAGGGAAGCGCGCACTCCGCTCGATCGACGTCGACGGCAGCGACGAGCGGGAGCACGCGATCTCCGCGTTCGCCACCGAGTTCGCGCTGTCGCCCGATGAAAAATGGCTGGCCTGGACCGAAGCGTTCGACGCGCACATCACGCCGTTCGTCCGCACCGGCAAGTCGATCGAGATCGCCCCGAAGATGACGGCCGTTCCGGTGTCGACCGTCACGCGCGACGCGGGCGAGTACCTGCACTGGTCGGGCGATGGTCAACGTCTTTACTGGTCCCTCGGTCCCGAGCTGTTCCATCGCGATGTGAAGGACGCGTTCGCGTTCCTCGACGGGGCACCGGCGACGCTACCGAGTGCGCCGGCCACGGGCATCAACATCGGCTTTTCGCGGCCGTACGACGTGCCGTCCGGCACGGTCGCGTTTCGCAACGCGCGCATCATCACGATGCGCGGCGATGAGGTCATCGAGAACGGCACTGTGATCGTGACCGGGAACCGGATCGCCGCGATCGGCAGCAACGTCGCGATTCCCGCCGGCTCGCACGTGATCGATGCGGCCGGGAAGACGATCATGCCGGGCATCGTCGACGTGCACTGGCACGGCTCGATGGGCTCCGAGCAGATCATCCCGCAGCAGAACTGGATCAACTACGCGTCGCTCGCATTCGGCGTCACGACGATTCACGATCCGTCGAACGACACGGCCGAGATCTTCTCCTCCGCCGAAATGCAGCGCGCCGGACAGATCGTCGCGCCGCGCATTTTCTCGACCGGCACGATTCTGTACGGCGCGAAGGCTCCGTTCCGCGCCGACATCAACTCGCTCGAAGACGCGCTCTCGCACCTGCGCCGGATGAAGGCGGTCGGCGCGTTCAGCGTGAAGAGCTACAACCAGCCGCGCCGCGATCAGCGCCAGCAGATCATCGAGGCTGCACGCCAGCTCGACATGATGGTCGTGCCGGAAGGGGGTTCGCTCTTCCAGCACAACATGAACATGATCGTCGACGGGCACACCGGCATCGAGCATTCGATTCCGGTGGCGAACATCTACGAAGACGTCGTGCAGTTGTGGGGAAAATCGCGCACCGGCTACACGCCGACGCTCGTGGTCGGCTACGGCGGCAACTGGGGCGAGAACTACTGGTATCAGAAGACCGATGTGTGGGCCGACCAGCGCCTGCAGACGTTCGTGCCGCGCCGCATTCTCGACGCCCGTGCGCGCCGCCGGGTGATGGTGCCGGAAGACGAGCACAATCACTTCAACAACGCGCGGATCGCGGCACGCCTGCAGGACGCGGGCGTCAACGTGCAGCTCGGCGCGCACGGCCAGCGTGAAGGTCTCGCCGCGCACTGGGAGCTCTGGATGTTCAATCAGGGCGGCATGACGCCGTTCGAATCGCTGCGTGCGGCGACGCTCGACGGCGCCCGCTACCTCGGCTTCGATCGCGAGATCGGCTCGCTCGAGACCGGCAAGCTGGCCGACCTCATCGTTCTCGACCGCAACCCGCTCGAGAACGTGCAGAACACGCATTCGGTCCGCTACACGATGGTGAACGGCCGCCTGTTCGACGCCGCCACGATGAACGAAATCGGGAACCACGCGCGAGCGCGCAAGCCGTTCTTCTTCGAACAGCAGGGCGGCGAAACCTGGGGCGCCGCCGCCACAAAAGCCATCTCACACAACGACGACTGAGGCATCCGTTTGGTGGAGCGGCGGGCTCTTAGCCCGCCGATATCGACTGCTCGGCCGGCTGAGAGCCCGCCGCTCCACCAG
>DASVUA010000942.1:0-10042 GCA_036387295.1 Thermoanaerobaculia bacterium
CCTGCGCGGTCGGGCCGGTGCTGCCTTCGACCAGGCGGAACTGCAGCTGCGCGGTCGTTTTGATGATGTCTTTGACGCGGGCCGGATCGTCGACACCCGGAAGCGAGATCGCGATGCGGTCGTCGCCTTCCGGCACGATCACCGGCTCGGTGACGCCGAGCGCGTCGACGCGGCGGCGAATGGCTTCGACGGCCTGGTCGATCGTGTCGCCCTGCAGTGCCGTGAGGGCCGGTCCCTTCATCGCGAGCCGCAGCGCGTTGCCGGCGCGGGTCACTCCGAAGGTCGGGAGGAACTCCGAGGCGATGCGCTCGTACTCGGCCGTCGTGACGCCGGAGGGCGGCGTGACGGTGAACGTCGTGTCATTCACGCGCGCCGTGACGGGAGCGGGGATGTTGCGCGCCGTCGCCTGCGTGCGCATCGCGTTCATCGCCTGGTCGACCTCGAGGCGCGTCGCCTCGTTGACGTTGACGCGCATCACCAGATGGATGCCGCCTTTGAGGTCGAGACCGCGTTTGATCGGCTGAGGGTTGTTCTTCGTCGGGATGATCGCGACGGTGAACACCACCAGGACCGCCAGAATCAGCGCGATTTTCCAAAATATGTTTCTGTTCAAGGTTTTCCTCCGGGCCGGCACGGCCGGCTGCGTGAGTTGCCCAAGGATGTGGGGCTCGATTTCGCTAATACGCTTTCGTCGGCCCCTAGGGCTCCGATTCGGTGCTCACGATCCCGGAGATCGCGGAACGCGTGACTTTGACCTTCACGGTTTCGGCGATCTTCAGGTATACGGCGTCGGGCTCAACACCCTGGATCGTTCCGTAAATCCCACCGGTCGTAATCACACGGTCGCCCTTCTTCAGCGCACTCAGCATCTCCTGCTGTTTTTTGCGCTGCTTGTTGGCCGGACCGATGACCATGAAGTAAAAAACCAGGCCGATCGCGATGATCGGCAGGAACTGGGCGAACGCTGCCGCGCCGCCGCCCGCACTCTGAAGCAGAGCTATCGCATTCATATCGTTTTCTTTGGTTTCAGGCCGCCTCGCCGCTCACGACCTGTGACAGGAATGCTTTGCGGAAAGACTGGAAAGAATTGGACGCGATAGCCTGCCGGATCGACCGCATCAAGTCAAGGTAAAACGAGAGGTTGTGAATCGTGTTGTAGACCGACGCCGCGATCTCGCCGTTGACGTAAAGATGCCGCAGATAGGCACGCGAGACGGTCGTACACGTCACGCAGGAACAGTTCGGATCGAGCGGCCGGTCGTCGGCGGCGAACTTTGCGGTCTTGATCGAGACCTTCCCCTGACTGGTGAACAGCGTGCCGTTTCGCGCGTTGCGGGTCGGCATCACGCAATCGAACATGTCGATCCCCGCCGCGACGCCGTTGACCAGGTCTTCCGGCGTACCGACCCCCATCAGGTAACGCGGCCGGTCCGCCGGCAGCAGCGGCGCGGTGTGGTTCACCACCTCGAACATCTCTTCTTTCGGCTCGCCGACCGACACGCCGCCGATCGCGATGCCGTCGAAATCCATCCCGGCGATCTCTTCGACGCTGCGCGTGCGGAGGTCGAGATGAATGCCGCCCTGAACGATGCCGAACAACGCCGACGCGCCGGTGCGTGCCGAGAGCGACCGCTTCGCCCAGCGGTGCGTCAGCAGCATCGACGTTTCGACTTCGGCGTGCGAGAGGCCGTACGCCGGGCATTCGTCGAAGGCCATGGCGATGTCGACCCCCATCCGCGTCTGGATCCCGACGGACGACTCCGGGGTCATGAAGTAGGGCGAGCCGTCGATGTGGCTGCGGAACTCGACGCCTTCCTCTTTGATCTTCCGGATTTTCGCGAGCGAGAAGAGCTGAAACCCGCCCGAATCGGTGAGCACCGCCCGGTCCCACCCCATGAACTTGTGCACGCCGCCGAGCTTTTCGACCAGGTCGACGCCGGGGCGGAGCATGAGGTGATACGTGTTGTTGAGGATGATCTCCGGCCCGAGCGCCTGCAGTTGCTGCGTCGTCAGGCTCTTGACGGAAGCGAGCGTGCCGACCGGCATGAAGACGGGCGTCTGGATCGTCCCATGCCGCGTCACGACCTCACCGCGGCGCGCCGCGCCGTCGGTGCTCAAAAGGTTGAAGGTAATTCTCGACATCTCGTAAAACCGTTGCCCGCGTTGCCCGTTCCCCGTTCCCCGTGCGTGGTCGCAACCGCGATGCTGCGCGGGTAACGGGCAACGGGCAACCGACTACTGAATCTTCATCTGCTCGACGCGGACGTTGGCAGGAAGCGCCAGCGCGAAGCGGGCGGGAGGAACCGGTTCGTTGACGCGCAGGTTCGTGAACTCGTAGCGCGTCACGTCGCCGTCGCCTTCGACGTACTCGATGCGGCTGGTGAGATAGGTCTTCTTGTCGATCGAGAGCTTGATGCGCTGCACGCGCTTGGCGACCGCTTTGTTCTTCGGCGTGAGGTCGAGCACGTAGACCGGCTTCGATTTCGAGTCGGTGAACGTGAAGTCGAAGTAGCGCGCGAGCTCGTCGATCGCGCCGGTCGCACCCATGTATTTGAAGATGCGGTCTTCGAACTTCTTGACGTCGATCCGTTCGGCTTTCCCGAGCTCGGGGTAGTAGGTGGTGAGGACGCCGTTGGCGATGACCATCTGTACGCGCTTCGGCGCTTCATACGTCCAGAGCACGTTGCTCGGCCGCGAGAAGAGGAACTTCCCGGTCGAGACTTCCGGCTTCGCCATCAGGGCGAGCTCTTTCTCCTGTCGAAAATCGGCCTGCAGGGTCGAGGTCTTCTTCTGGGTTTCCTGAACCTTCTTGATGACCTGTGCGAGCGAGACCGGCGCGGCGTTCAGCTGGACGGCGCCCGAAAGGCACGCCGAGACGACGAGCAGACACACCGCGATCTTCGATTTGGGAGTGGACATGCGCCGCTCAACCGGCGGGGGTTTCCTGAAAATTTCCCGTGTATACTCTGGAAACCGCCGAGGTTATTTATGAAAAGAATGCTGGTTACGGTAGCGCTCGCGTTCGTCACTCTTCCTTCGTCCGCAGCCCTGCAGTACGACTTCATTCAGAAGAACACCACGGACGATTCGATCCGCCCGGTCACCGACGTCACCGGCCGCGCCACGATCGACGGCGCACGCAGCCGGGTCGATTACCTCGGCGGCAATACGTACCCGGCCGGCACCTACGTCGTTTCGACCGACGGCGCCCGCCGCCTCTTCTTCGTCGATCCCGAGAAGAAGTCGTACACCGAGTTCAACACCACCGGCATCGGCACCGCGCTCGCCACGAACAACCTGAAAATCGAGAACTTCACCTCCAACGTCGAAACGTATCCCGACCGTCCGAGGATCGCGGGCGTCGAGACCTCGCATCACCGCATCACCATGCAGTACGACCTCACCCTCACCGTGCAGTCGATCTCCCTCAAGCAGCACGTGAAGACCGAGATCGAGAAGTGGACGTCGAACCAGTTCACCGAAGTCGACATGGCGTTCTTCAGCGAGCCGCTCCTCACGGGAAACCCGGCGCTCGACAAGCTGATCGACACCGAAATGGCGAAGGCCACCGGCTTTCCGCTGCGCCAGATCGTCACCGTGCGCACGACGTACGACGTTCCGGTGAAGACGAAGATCAACACCCCGAACACCCGGACCATGACGCGCGAAACGCTCATCACGGCCATCGGACAGGCGAACGTGCAGCCCGCGATGTTCGTCGTTCCGGCCGCGTTCCGTCGCGCCGACCAGCCGAAGATTCCGGACACCGACATGAAGGTGTTGACGTTCGAGGCGCCGGCCACCGGAAGCAAGTAAGCGCCGCGATCTGCTAGGATCGCCGCCGTTCCAAATCTGCAGTCGAGCTCACTTTTGTTGATGAAGACACTTCGCGCGTTCGCGGTTCGTATGGGAGGGGTGGTCAGACGGCCGCGGGTGTATGCCGCGCTGGCGCTGCCTCTTGCCGTACCCGTATTCATTGCCGCGGTACGCATTCCGCCCCCCTCCACCACCTCGAGCGCGTCGCTCGCTCCCCCTCCGTCGCTCCGCTACGACGACCTCCACCAGCCGTTCGCGGCGGAGCTGCCGGAACACGCGCTGATTCTCACGGTCGAAAAGAACGACACGCTCGATCAGGTCCTGGCGGCCGGCGGGTTGTCGCGCACCGACAGCTCTCTGCTGGTCAACGAGATGGCGAAGACGATCGACGTCCGCCGCCTCCGTCCCGGCCACCTCCTCCGCTTTCACTACGACCAGAACAAGCGCGTCGACGCGGTCCAGATGAAGATCACGGGCTGGGGCGAAGTCGGCGCGGTGCGCAACGGCGAGGCGTTCGACGTCAAGGCGGAGCCGGCCACGATCCGCAATGTCGAAACGGTGGTCTCCGCGACCATCAACCGCTCGCTCTACGAAGCACTCCGCGACGCGGGCGAGCGTCCGCAGCTCGCGCAGCAGTTGATGGACATCTTCCAGTGGGACATCGACTTTTTCGAGCTGCGCAAAGGCGATGCGTTCAGCTTCGTCGTGACCAAGCAGTACGCCGGCAGCGACGTCGTCGGCTACGGCCCGATCACCGCAGCGCGCTTCACCCATCGCGGCACGATGTACGAGGCATTCCGCCACGAGATGGAAGACGGCCGCGCCGGCTTCTACGCCGCGACCGGCGCCCCGCTCCGCAAGCAGTTCCTCAAGGCGCCGCTCAAGTTTCCCCGCCTCACCTCCGGCTTCTCGAAGAAGCGTTTTCATCCGGTGCTCAAGTACTTCCGCCCGCACTACGGAGTCGATTACGGCGCGCCGATCGGTACGCCGGTCATGTCGACCGCCGACGGCGTGGTGGTCGAAGCGCGCTACAGCCCGGGCGAAGGCAACTTCATCCGCATCCGCCACTCTTCGAAGATCGACACGGCGTACCTCCACCTTTCCCGCTTTGCGAAAGGGTTGAAAAAAGGGACGAAGATCACGCAGGGCGATGTGATCGGCTACGTCGGCATGACCGGCCTCGCGAGCGGACCGCATCTCGATTACCGCGTCTCCGAGAATGGCAAGTGGCTCGATCCGCTGAAGCTCAAGTCGATCACACCCGATCCGCTGCGAGGCGCCTCGCTCCGCCAGTTCCACGCGAGAGTCGCGCACCTGCAGCCGCGCCTCATGACGGGCATGACCCGCGTCGCGCGCAAGCAGGTTCCGCAGCGGGCACTCTTCTAGCAAAATCGGGCCTTCACATATGAACAAGGTCACTGTCCGGGCGCCGGTGCGCGCCGATCTCGCTGGAGGTACTCTCGACCTCTGGCCGCTGTATCTCTTCCATCCCGGTTCGCGCACGGTCAACGTAGCGATCTCGTTCTTCGCCGAATCGGAAGTCTCGGAGACCGGCAGCGGCGCGATCGAGATCCACCTGACGGATCAGCAGTACCGGCAGCGCTACGAGTCGATGCAGGAGCTCGCCACCGACCCGAAAGCGGCGCTTCTCCACCGCGCGCTCGAGCACTTCAAGCTGAGCGGCATCCGGATCACGACCCGCACCGACGCGCCGCGCGGCTCGGGTCTCGGCGGTTCGTCCGCGCTGTCGATCACGCTCGTGCGCGCTCTCTCCGAGATCGCGGGCCAGCCGGTCGAAGGGGAGGACCTGATCTTCCTCGTCCGCGATCTCGAAACGCGGCTCCTCGGCGTCCCTGCCGGCATCCAGGATTACTACCCGCCGGTCTTCGGCGGCCTCGGCTCGCTGCATCTCAACGCTGGCAAGCCGGCCCGCCATGCACTGCAGACCTCCGTGCACGACCTCGGCTCGCACATGCTCCTGCACTACACCGGCGTGTCGCACTTTTCGGGCACGAACAACTGGGAGCTCTACAAGCGCCACATCGACGGCGACGAAAACGTCCGCAGAGGCCTCGCGAACATCGCCGAGACGTCGATCGAAATGGAGCGCGCACTCGACTCCGGAAACTTCCAGGCCGCCGGCGCCGCCTTGAAAAAGGAATGGCTGCACCGGAAGGAGATGATCGAAGGAATCTCTACTCCCGAGATCGACGACGCCATCGCCGCCGCCGAGCAAGCCGGTTCGTGGGGCGGCAAAGTGTGCGGCGCGGGCGGCGGTGGCTGCATCGTCTTCCTCTTCCCGCCCGACCGCCGCGACGCGATCGTCAGCGCGCTCGCGAAAGTCCCGGGCCGCGTCCTGGACGTCGCCCCGGTGCCGCAGGGAATGACCGTCGAGCACGACCGCGACGCACAGGCCTCCTCTCCCCGTCCCCGTCTCAGCGTCCGCGCGGCCGCCCAGGGCGCGCTCGACCAGCTCTATGTTTCCGGAGGCACCGGCGCGTACCGCCCGTACATCCTCGCGGAAGGGATCGTCACGCACGTCGAAGGACGCAGCGGCGTGCATCACCAGACCACGCGCTCCTACATCGCCCCGATCGCGCCGAATGACGGACGCGTGCTGTGGCATCAGGCCTCGCTCATCGACGCCGAAAAGCTCGACATCCGCGCGGTGCCCGATCCGGGACACAAGAAGGATCTGGCCATTTCTCCCGAAGCGCTCGCGCACGCGGCGGCCAACGGCGAGGAAGCGTTCCGGCAGTTTCTCGAGCAGAACGAACGGCTGCACATCTTTCACAACGCGGCGTTCGCGATCTACTCCGAGCCTGCCGAGACGCGGCAGGCGTTCATCGAGCGCTGCATGGAAGCGGCGAACCGCCAGCTCGAAGACGAGCAGGAACGCCTCGAGGGGACGTTCCGCCGCCGTATCGACCAGTTGCGCGAACGCTCCGAGCGCGAACAGCGCGAGCTCGAAAAGAACGACGACAACATCCGCACCGACGGCCAGGAAGTGAACGTGGCCTGGGGACAGACGCTGTACAACATCACCAGCGGCCGCCCCGCCGCGGTCTCGGAATCCGGCACGTCGTCGATCCGCGAGACCGACTATCTCGACAACATCGCGCAGATGCAGCGCGCGTGGGACCGCGAGCTCCAGACACGCCGCGAAGACCTCACCGCGCAGGCGCGTGCAATCGAGGAGATCTCGATCGTCCCCACCTCGAAGAACATCGAGGTCACAAAGTACGTCATCCTCTGGGCCGCGTCGCTGCCGTAAGGCGCGGCCGGCCCGGAATACATCCAGCCTCGAATCGTTAGTGAATCCGCGCGTGGTACGATCCACGCCGAGTCGGGCAGTAGCGCAGCCTGGTAGCGTACCTGAATGGGGTTCAGGTGGTCGCCGGTTCAAATCCGGCCTGCCCGACCAAACACAACCCCCACCAAAAAAACCCCGCCACCCGCGTCGAGCACCGCGGATGCGCACGCGGCGAACCTCATCAACAGCGTCCCTCACATCCGTAGGTGTGTCCGGCTGCTTCAGCACCTCGATTCGCGCCGTCTCGTATCTGGCATCCACGGTCGTGCAATGATGCGGTGGTGACGGCGAACGAGGCGAGACAGGCGAGGCGTGGCGTTGTGTGGGCGGAGGCGAGGAATCTCGTCTGGGCACGGCGCGAGCGATTGGCGCTGGGGCTCCTGCTGATGGTCGTGAGCCGCGGGGCGGGGCTGGTGCTTCCGGCGACGTCGAAGTACCTCATCGACGACGTGATCGGGAAGGGGAATCATCGCGTCCTGCCGCTGCTCGCGCTCGCGGCCGGCGCGGCGACGCTCGTGCAAGCCATCACCTCGCTCGCCCTCTCGCAGATCCTAGGCGTGGCGGCGCAACGGACGATCACCGACATCCGCAGACGCGTCGAACAGCACGTGCTGCGGCTGCCGGTCGCGTACTTTGATTCGACGAACTCCGGGACGCTGATCTCCCGCGTCATGACCGACGCGGAAGGGATCCGGAACCTGGTCGGCAGCGGTCTCGTGCAGTTCGTCGGCTCGATCTTCACGGCCGGCGGCGCACTGCTCATTCTCTTCTATCTGAACTGGCGCCTGACCCTCGTCACGGTCGTCACGTTCCTCACCTTCGGCGGCGTCATTGCGATGGCGTTCACACGCGTCCGTCCGCTGTTCCGCAAGCGCGGCGAGATCACCGCGCAGGTCACCGGCCGTCTCGCCGAAAGCCTCGGCGGCATCCGCGTCGTGAAGGCGTACACCACCGAAAAGCGGGAAGATCTCGTCTTCGCGAAAGGGGTACACGACCTCTTTCGGAACGTGGCGAAAACACTCCTCTCGGTCTCGTCCGTCAGCGCGTTTGCGACGATCACGATCGGCACCGTCGGCGTGATCATGATGATGGTCGGCGGCCGGGCGGTGCTCACCGGCACGATGACGCTGGGGGAGCTGATCACCTACGTCTTCTTCACGGCGATGATGGCGACGCCGATCATGGGGATCGCGTCGGTCGGAACGCAGCTTTCCGAGGGGATGGCGGGGCTCGACCGGATTCGCGAAGTGCTCGATCAGAAAACGGAAATCGAGCAGCACGGCGGGACCGAGACGTTCGAGCATCTGCGCGGCGAGATCGAGTTCGAGAATGTCACGTTCGAATACAACCCTGGCGTTCCGGTGCTGAAAAACATCTCGTTCGTCGCACCGGCGCGAACGACGACCGCGCTGGTCGGCTCGAGCGGATCGGGAAAGAGCACGATCATCGCGCTCATCATGGCCTTCCGCCAGCCGATCGGCGGCCGCATCCTGGTGGACGGCCGCGATCTCGCGAACGTCCGTCTGAGCAATTACCGCCACCGCCTCGGCATTGTGCTGCAGGACAACTTCCTCTTCGACGGCACCATCGCGCAGAACCTCCGCTATGGCCGCCCGCACGCGACGGATGAAGAAATGCTGGAAGCGGCGCGCATCGCGTACGTCGATGAGTTCGTCGAGCCGCTCGCGGCGAAATACGACACGATCGTCGGCGAGCGCGGCATCAAACTCTCGGGCGGCCAGCGGCAGCGCATCGCGATCGCCCGCGCGATTCTCGCCGAGCCGGCGATCCTGATTCTCGATGAGGCGACCTCTAGCCTCGACAGCGACAGCGAGGCGAAGATTCAGAACGCATTACGCGCGCTTCGCAGCGAGCGCACCACGTTCGTCATTGCGCACCGCCTCTCCACCATCCGCGGCGCCGATCAGATCCTGGTGCTGGAAGAAGGGGCGATCGTCGAGCGCGGCACGCACGAGCAGCTGCTCGCCGCCGGTGGCCGCTATCGCGAGCTTTACGATCGGCAGTACCGGTTCGAAACGGATCGGTTCGTCAATCCCGGCGAGGACTTTCTGCCGGTCGCCTGACGGCGTCGCGTGTACGATTCGCGGCGTGACTGCCATCATTCATGCCGCTGACGCGGCGCGCCTCGCGAGCGACGCGGGCCTCTCGGTTCCGCAGTTGATGACGACGCTGCTGCCACGCGCGGCGGAGCTTGCACGTCCTCCGATTTCCCACTACAAAGTCGGCGCCGTCTCGCGCGGCAGCTCCGGAAATCTCTACCTCGGCGCAAACGTCGAGTTCAGCGGCGAGGCGCTCAGCTTCACCGTGCACGCCGAGCAGTCGAGCATCGCAAGCGCATTCATGTACGGCGAAGAAGGAATCGATCTCATCGCCGTCACCGCCGCGCCGTGCGGTTACTGCCGCCAGTTTCTGAACGAGCTCGCGACGGCGGACTCGCTCACCATTCAATTGCCGAGCGGCTCGTTCCGCCTCGGCGAACTGCTGCCGAATGCGTTCGGCCCGCGCGATCTCGGCATCGAGGGCGGTCTGCTGCACCGGCAGGACAACAGCCTGTCGATCGAAACCGACGACAAGCTGGCGAACGAAGCGCTGTGCGCCGCGAACATGAGCTACGCCCCCTATTCGAAATCGTTCGCCGGCGTCGCGCTGCGCACCGCGGACGGCACGGTGGTCGCCGGCGCATACGCCGAAAACGCGGCGTTCAATCCGAGCATGTCGCCGCTCGAAGTGGCCCTCTCACAACTGAACCTGCGCGGCCAGGAGCTCGAGACGATCACCGACGCGGTGCTCGTCTCGGTTGACGATCTGCACACGAACGCCACGCGCACCGTGCTCGCCGCCGTGAGCGACGCACCACTGCGGCTCATCAAGACCCGCAAATAGAAACGGCCG